>NZ_JAUBVE010000029.1:0-6410 GCF_036705715.1 Microcoleus sp. AT3-D2
AATGCTAAAACTTCGTTGTGCTTACCTCAACGACCTCTTGGCTATTTGAGGCTTTTGCAAAACCGGGATGCTCCCATTTCATATCCTTCGGCAATTGGTCCTAAAGCTAGAACTGGGAAAAATGTCAGGGCGCCTAGAATTAAGATTACTCCTGCGGTTACGGTGGTGAACAAAACTGAATCGGTTCTGAGAGTGCCCGTTGTTTCGGTAACCAGTTGTTTGTTCGTCATGCTGTCAGCTAAAAGCAGCAGGGCAATAATTGGAACGTAGCGCCCCAACAGCAAGCTAAAACAGGTGCTTAAATTCCACCAAACTCCTGTCGGGGCGGGTTGAGAGTCGGCTAATCCTTCCAAGCCCGAACCGTTGTTAGCCGCCGCCGAAGCGTATTCGTACATCACCTGGGAAATGCCATGAAATCCCGGGTTGCTGATGCCGCTCAAACTGTCGGTAAGGGCGAGGGAAATGGCACCGGGGATTAAAACTGCGATCGGGTGAATTAACAAAACAACGCTGGCTAAAACAATTTCCCGTTTTTCAATTTTGCGTCCCAAAAACTCCGGCGTTCTCCCCACCATTAATCCGGTGAGAAACACGCTCAAAATTGAGTAAATAAATAAGTAAGCCGTTCCCGTTCCCTGTCCGCCCCAAACGATTTGCAGAAACAAATTAAACAGAGTAGCAAAACCACCGGGAGGCATTAAAGAATCGTGCATTCCGTTGACAGCGCCGCACATTGTGCCAGTCGTAGTCACCGCCCACAGTGCAGTCTCGGCCCAGCCAAATCTAACTTCTTTGCCTTCTAAATTTGGTTGTTGCGCGCCCAGTAAATTATTAATTTGAGGGTTGCCGCCGTACTCGCCAAACGCTGCAATACCAATCAAAATTACATAGATGGCAAACACCATCCAAAAAATCAGCCATCCCTGCTTTTTGTTGTTGGCAAATCTGCCGTAGGTATGAATCATAGCTGCTGGTATAGAAACCATTGCTAGTGTTTCCAGCAGGTTGGTAAAAGGGGTAGGATTTTCTAAGGGGTGAGCCGAGTTCATGGCAAAAAATCCGCCGCCATTTTCTCCCAGTTGTTTGATGCTTTCAAAGTGAGCTACTGGGCCGCGAGATATTACTTGCGTGCCGCCTTCTAAGGTACGGGCAACGGCGGGTTCGGCGAGGGTTTCCGGGACTCCTGACATTAGCAAAAATAAGCCTATTACCAAAGAAAGGGGCAGCAGAATGCGGGTGATTGATTGAATTAAATCGATGTAAAAGTTGCCCAGCGGGCGACCGGTTAATCCCCGGATAAAGGCAATTCCTACTGCTAAACCCGTGGCGGCTGAGGTAAACATTAAAAAACCCAGAGTTAACTGGGATAGATAACTGAATGTTGTCTCGCCGGAGTAATGCTGTTGGTCGGTATTTGTGAGGAATGAAATAGTTGTGTGCAGCGCAGTATCCCAGGTTGGGGCACTTAGGCTGGTGGGATTTAAAGGCAGTACTCCCTGAAGCATGAAAATTAAAAACACAAATATGCCCATTGCTGCATTGCTGTAAAATAGCGATCGGGCATATTGCCAACCTGTCATCGAATCTATAGACCGGATATTGGTGGTTTTATAGATGAGTTGTTCTAGAGGTTTAATAGCGGGGTCGAGAATGGTTGGTTCTCCCATGTACACCCGCGCCATGTAATTACTAAAAATAGGGGCGATCACTACTACAATGATTAGCGTTAATGCGATTTGAATTAATCCTTCAAGCATAACTGAGCCAATACTTCCTTAAAAGTGCAATCTGCTTTTAAAAATCAATATACTTGCCGCTAGGATTTTTGATAATCAGCCCGCAGATATAAGTTGCCGTTTACCTGTTATGCTTAGCTGCTATATATTTTTACGGACAGACAAATGTTTAAATATGTAGCAGTATGTATGCTTGCAGATATAGATGTTATCTAAACGCTGGTGTTGCGTCACAGGAGACAAATTTTGGCGAATAAAAACCGCAGGAATAAGGCATAGAGTAGAGTGTAAATATAAAATATAAAATGGATGGATAAAGGATGTTAAACAGCTTATTGAAAATCACAGACAACCTGGCAACTCAAGAGAAGTATTTGCGGGGGATGTGGTCGATCGCAATTTTATTTGCGATCGTTGTACTGCTGGAATTTACTACGCCCTCGGAGTATCTGTTTGGGTATTTGTATACGGGCCCGATTTTACTGGCAAATTCGCGATTGAGTCGGTTGGGTAAGTTACAAATTACGCTAGTAGCGGCAGCTTTGACGCTGTTAAATTTGTTTTTTCCTCCTGGAGAAGCGATCGCCCTAGCGACAGTTGCAAATAGATCGATCGCAGTCATGGCTTTAGGGGTGACGGGATATTTAAGCGATCGCAACCAGCAGTACCAAGAAGCGATCGTGATCGCTAAAGCTGAGTTGCAGTCGCAGCAGCAGCTAGCAAGCATCCGAGAAGATTTTGTCTCTACTTTGAGTCACGACTTGAAAACCCCGATGCTGGGGGCGATCGAAACAATTAAAGCTTTTCAGTCAGCAAAATTTGGGAATGTCACCGCCAGTCAGCAAAAAGTTCTCGAAACAATGGCGCGATCGCACAAAATGTCACTACAATTAGTAGAAACGCTGCTGGATGTTTACCGGAATGATGCCGAAGGTTTAAAACTGCAACTTGCGCCCGTAAATTTAGTAGCTTTGGCAGAAGAAGTAATCGCAACACTCATCCATTTGTCGGCGGCGCGCCGGGTTTACATTAATATGAGTTACGGGGAGTCAGATTTCCGCCGCTCTTTGTGGGTAAATGGCGATGCGGTGCAACTCCTGCGCGTTTTTGTTAATTTGCTAACAAACGGCATTAACCATTCTCCTCGCGGTGGCAAAGTAGAAATTGTTATGGAATCTTATGCGAGTTATCAGGTGGTGAAAGTTATCGATAGCGGGTTGGGAATCACCGCCGATGAACTGCCCCACTTGTTCTAGCGTTTTTATCAAGGACACAGCGATCGACAAGCCAAAGGATCGGGATTGGGGTTATACTTATCTCGCCAAATTATTGACGCCCACGGCGGTATAATTTGGGCAGAAAATAAATTGCCACACGGCGCTTTGTTTGGATTCCGACTCCCTGCTATCCCAGAGAAATGAAACCAGTTTATCCCTTGCGAATTCTCTTGGTTGAAGACGACGAACTGTTTAGGTTGGGGCTGCAAACGCGGTTGCAGCAAGAAACTTGCTTGCAAGTAATTGCTGAAGCCGAAGATGGCGAAACGGCAGTAGAATTGACTCAGGAACACTTGCCAGATGTGGTAGTTCTCGATGTCGGTTTGCCGGGAATTGGAGGTATTGAAGCGTGCCGCCAAATTAAACAGCGACATCCAGCTATTCCCGTTTTAATCTTAACTTCTCATTCGCAAAAATCCTTAATTGAAAGATTGATTGGTGCGGGTGCTCAGGGCTATTGTCTAAAAGGAATTGCGGCGGAAACTTTGGTTCTGGCAATTCGATCGGTAGCGGCGGGCGCTTCTTGGTGGGATCAAGCCGCGACTGCGGAAATTAGGGCGGTTTTTGCTAATCCCGAACCTTTGAAAAATGGGTTGAAATCGGAACTTTTAGAGAATCCGCTGACGAAGCGAGAACAGGAAATTTTGGCTTTAGTTGCGGGGGGGAAAAGCAATCAAGAAATTGCTCAAATATTGTACATTGCTCCGGGGACTGTGCGGGTTCACGTACACGCGATTTTGCAAAAGTTAGAAGTGCGCGATCGCACTCAAGCTGCTGTTCTCGCAATTCAGAAAGGATTAGTAGCAGAAGAACTGTTAGGCAGTCAATCTTAAGTGGGGCAGTTTATAAGGATTGCCAAACCTCGCTCGCTAAAAAGTATCAGTTTTATCAATTTTATAATTTGCTGAAAAAGATCACTTGACACACAGATAATGAAAGAGTAAAATTATTTATACATAACTTTTTCTTCAATCATGTCGTCATTAGATGTATTTTTCTCCGAGTACGTAGAAGGTAGCGGCAATAATAAAGCTTTAGAAATATACAACGGTACTACAGCACCAATAAACTTATTAACAGGAAATTATGTTGTACAAACATATTTTAATGGCAACAGTGTTCCCACACAAACCTTTCCTTTAACGGGAACGGTAGCTGTTGGCGATGTTTATGTTTTCGCACTGAATAATGGCGACGCTGTAACTAATAGCACTCTTGCAGCTATGCTTGCCCAAGCTGATCAAACTGATACAAATCAATTTGGCTGGTACAACGGCAACGATGCAATTGTACTGCGAAAAGGGGGAACAGGAGGTCAAGTTGTAGACTCGATCGGTCAAATTGGATTCGAGCCCGGTACACAGTGGGGAACTGGACTTATCAGTACGGAAGACAACACCCTGCGCCGCACTCGAAATGTCACCGATGGCGATCCAAATCCTAATGATACCTTCGATCCGATCGTGCAATGGCAAGGATTTTCCCAAAATACAGTAGGCGATTTAGGTAGTCACTACGCTGCACCAGTTTTAAACAATTCCGGTTTCCCAACACTGACAGCTATTAATGAAGATATCCCAGCAGCAAGCAACACGGGTACACCAATTTCTGCCTTAATCAGTGGTTTAGTTACTGATATTAATAGTGACCCTCAAGGTATTGCTGTAACTGGCGCAGACAACAGCAATGGCACTTGGGAATACTCCGTCAACGGCGGCAATTCTTGGAGGCCTTTTGGTGCTGTTTCTAATACTAACGCCACGCTACTCGGCTCGACATCTCTGTACGCAGGTCAATTGGGAACTCCACCTGCGAGCCAACCTTGGATGGCTTTAGGAAATGTTAATCAGGCTAATCCTTTGGGTGGTGTTGTTGCTACTCAAACTTTAAATGGTGGTTCGACTACCCTCAACAGCCTTGCGAATCAAAGTATTTATGCAGGTTACAGCACTCACACCCCTGTCCCTGTCTTTAGCGGTTTTCCTCCAACTTTAACAAGTGTTACTTTTAGTCCTAAAAAGGCGGCGGTGCCAGTTCTCGATCGCACTTTAGGTTACAACATTCGTTTTGATGTCAAAATTAACAGCGAGAGTCACACCTTTGCCGACAGCGACAAAAACGGAGACACTCTTTCAGATCGCGCCGGTTTCAGCCTGGTAGCTATTAGTTCCGACGGTCAAAAAGGGGTAGAAATTGGTTTTTGGGACAACGAAATTTGGGTTCAAAAAGATGGAAATGCCGATGCGGGCCCACTTTTTACTCATGATATTGCCAATACTTCTCCCGATCGCTGGTTTGGCAACACCACCCAACTAGCCAGTTATGAACTCGCAGTTTTAGGCGATAACTTCACGCTGTTTCGCGACGGCACTGCGATTCTCAACAACCGTCCCCTGCGAAACTATACTAGCTTTGCGGGCCCGATTAACCCCTATAAAACTCCCAATTTTCTGTTTATTGGGGATGACACTACCTCTGCATCTGCCAGTTTTGAATTAAAAAACGTAGCAGTCAAAACAGCAGAACCGAGGGTTCGTTTCGTACCGAATCAAGATTACTTTGGAACGTCGCCCAGTCTAACTTTCGGGGTGTGGGATACAACCGATAACATTGCTAGCGGCATAACGGGAGTAAACGTGTCGGTAAACGGCAGCACATCGCCGTTTAGCAGCGAAAGCGAGACGGCTACAATTACCGTCAATCCTGTTAACGACGTACCCTCGTTTATTAAAGGGGTCGATCCCATCGCCAGCCACAACGCAGGCCCCCAAATCATCCCCGGATGGGCCACAGGTATTTCCCCAGGCCCCGCCAACGAATCGGCTCAAACTGTTAGTTTTCAAGTGGTGGGGAATGACAATACTGCTTTATTCAGCGTACAACCCGCGATCGACTCTTTAGGACAACTGACTTTTACGTCGGCGGCGGGTGCAAGTGGCACAGCCAATATCACTCTAAACCTCAGAGACAGTGGCGGTATAGCTAACGGTGGCGTCGATACTTCGGCAAACCAGACATTTGTGATTAACATAACCAATAATCCACCGTTCGCAGTAATTGACAATTACAAAACCCTGCACGGTAAAGTCCTGAATGTGCCTGTTGTTGAGGGAGTTTTAGCCAACGACATCGACTCGGACGGTGATGTATTGACGGCAACTAAAGTCACAAATCCCAACAATGGCACTCTCGGATTTAATACTGATGGTTCGTTTACTTATACTCCCAATCCTGGATTTTCTGGACCCGATAGTTTTACTTACACTGTCCGTGACGGGGCTGCTACTTCACCAGCCATTTTAGCAAATATTAATGTCACAAATAATCCACCGTTCGCAGTAATTGACAATTACAAAACCCTGCACGGTAAAGTCCTGAATGTGCCTGTTGTTGAGGG
>NZ_JAUBVE010000029.1:6510-7230 GCF_036705715.1 Microcoleus sp. AT3-D2
AGTTTTAGCCAACGACATCGACTCGGACGGTGATGTATTGACGGCAACTAAAGTCACAAATCCCAACAATGGCGCTCTCACATTCAATACTGATGGTTCGTTTACTTATACTCCCAATCCGGGTTTTGTGGGAATAGATAGCTTTACTTATAGTGTCAGTGACGGGGTTGCTACCATCCCAGAAATTGTGGCAAATATTAATGTCACAAGTGCCGGAAACTTTAACTTCAGCAACCCCAATTACAGCGTTAATGAAAACGGTCAATTTGCCACAATTACTGTTACCCGCACTGATGCTACTAATTTGGCTGCGGCTGTCAGTTACAGTACAAGTAATGGAACCGCTAATGCTGGTAGTGACTATAACCAGACATCAGGAACTTTAAACTTTGGCATTGGCGAAACTGCTCAAACTTTCACGATTCCCATTGTTGATGATTCAGAGATAGAAGAGAATGAAACTGTTAATTTAACTCTGAACAATCCCACTAATGGAGCCGATTTAGGAGCGATTTCTAGTGCTGTTTTAATAATTGTAGATACTACTCCGACTCCGATGCCGACGCCTGCGGAAACTCCGACGCCAACTCCGACGCCGACGCCTGCGGAAACTCCGACGCCAACTCCGACGCCAACTCCGACTCCGACGCCTGCGGAAACTCCGACGCCAACTCCGACGCCAACTCCGACTCCGACGCCTGCGGAAACTCCGACGCCAAC
>NZ_JAUBVE010000029.1:7330-7483 GCF_036705715.1 Microcoleus sp. AT3-D2
TCCGACTCCGACACCTGCGGAAACTCCGACGCCAACTCCGACTCCGACACCTGCGGAAACTCCGACGCCAACTCCGACTCCGACTCCGACGCCTGCGGAAACTCCAATTCCGACACCGACGCCAACTCCGACTCCGACGCCTGCGGAAACTCC
>NZ_JAUBVE010000029.1:7583-70843 GCF_036705715.1 Microcoleus sp. AT3-D2
ACTCCGACTCCGACGCCTGCGGAAACTCCAATTCCGACACCGACGCCAACTCCGACTCCGACGCCTGCGGAAACTCCAATTCCGACACCGACGCCAACTCCGACTCCGACGCCTGCGGAAACTCCAATTCCGACACCGACGCCAACTCCGACTCCGACGCCTGCGGAAACTCCAATTCCGACACCGACGCCAACTCCGACTCCGACGCCTGCGGAAACTCCGACGCCTGCGGAAACTCCGACGCCTGCGGAAACTGCGATACCAATTCCGACGCCAATTCCTGCGGAAACTCCAATTCCGACGCCAATTCCTGCGGAAACTCCAACTCCGACTCCGACGCCTGCGGAAATTCCAACTCCGACACCGACTCCGACGCCTGCGGAAACTCCGACACCAATTCCGACATCTGCGGAAACTCCAATTCCGACGGTTAAACCTGCGGAAACGCCGATCGCAACTGACAATTCGATCGCCCCAACCACATCTCCAACAACCGAAACCCCCGAACCTGCGCTAATTCCTGCTACTTCGGAAGACTGTATGTGCGATCAAATCACTTTACCTGATAGCACTTCCATTCTCGGCCCGAATATCCCTGAAAATATCCTCAATGGTACTGACGGTAAAGATACTCTAATCGGCAGCGATATTAATGACATAATCAACGGTTTCAACGGCAGCGACTTGCTAAATGGCTTATTCGGCAACGACAATATTTACGGCGGCTTTGCTAGCCCAGTTGCTGTTGGTGCGGATGCAGACAGTGACACCATATTTGGCAACGAAAATAATGACTATCTCGTCGGCCACGCTGGGAATGACATTATTTATGCGGGTAAAGATCATGATGTGGCGATCGCAGGCAAAGATAATGACATAGTTTGGGGCGACAAAGGCAACGATACCCTGCTTGGCGATGAAGGTAATGACAGTTTATTTGGTGGCACTTCTGATGCGTCTGACGGTGACTTGACAGGAAAAGATTTGCTTTTTGGCAATAACGGCAACGACGTTTTATACGGACAAGAAAGCGAAGATACTCTTGCTGGGGGCGAAGACAATGATACCTTACACGGCGGCAAAGATAACGATATAATTTGCGGCGATTCTGGCAATGATTTGCTGTTTGGAGATTTGGGAAATGACAGCATCTGCGGCGGCGATGGCGAGGATACGATTTTCGGAGATATTGACAATATCGCGATGGATGCTAGCAGTCAACAAGATTATTTGTGCGGTGGCAGCGGGAATGATTTAATTTATGGCAATGAAGATGCCGATCAATTGTGTGGCGGTGACGGTAGCGATACTCTGTACGGCGGTAAGGGTGATGATACTTTGATTGGGGGAAGTGGCGACGACTGGTTGATGGGAGACTTCGGAAACGATACGCTGCAAGGGGGAAGCGGGCGCGATTACTTTTTCTTGACTGCGGGAGAAGGCAGCGATATAATCGGTGATTTTACGCAAGGTGAAGATTTATTAATTTTAACGGGAGGGTTAACGGTCGATCGACTCAGCATAGTTGAAGAAAACAGTACAACTTTTATCAAAGTTGCCAACACAGATCAAATATTAGCTAGCCTCAAAGGCGTACCAGCTAATCTCATCACTCAACAGGATTTTATAGTAATTGGGCTACCTGGTTTGTAGATAATATCGAATCCGGTTGTATCAGAATGATTGCTAATATCATGTCCGATCGATTAACCATAATATCCCGGTCGGCCCGGGTTTTTGAGATTGTCAACTATTGGCAGGTATTGTTGGTGAGGGAAGCCCCTACAAAAATCGCGATCGCTCGACCGGACATGATATGAGACACTACTTAAATCTTTCGTATAGCGTCAGCAAATAGTCATATGGCATTGATTTATCCTCTCTAAAATTAATCCCTCCTGCCTTCAGAAAGCCGGCTAGGGCGATCGCGAGGAGTATGGAGTCAAACACAATATTGGTACTAGACTTGGGGTTAAGTTGAAACTGTAGGGTGCGTACTTCGCACCCTACAGTCTCTCGTTTCCAGGCTCGGCTTTGTATTTAAACCGGAACCAGAGTGGGTTCCAAAGTTGCCACTAATTTGAGATTGTACTCATATTCAAAACACGGCTTTTTATAATCCAAACTCCACATTTCTAGAGCGCAATTGTCTTCGGGATTGAGCGGTTGTAGGCGCAAGTGAAACTCTCTAACTTCCGGGCGATGTTGGCATTGGAAATCAGAAATTGCGCCTATTTGCCGCCTATCTAAAGCCACAGCTAACCGCAGAAAAGGATGCAATTTACTGACGAGTTCCCGGTATTTTTTCGGAAGAACAATAAAGTTTTCGTGCTTCTTTTTAGGAGGATTTTTCCGGTGATAGCGAGCCAAATTGGCAATGACTTCAATCTCTGTTTCAGTGTAACCCAATAACTCACCATTGCGAATTAAATAGTAAGAATGCTTGTGGTGCGCTGAATGGCTGACGTATAAACCGCAGTTGTGCAGAATTGCCGCAGCCCACAGCAACTCGCGTTCTTCGCTTCCCCAGTTGTGTAGAATTCCTTGAGTTTGGTCGAAGAAATTGAGAGTAAATGCTGCGGTTCTTTCGCTTTGTTCTAAATTGACTTGATATTTGTTAGCCATGTGCAGAATGCTGCGCTGGCGGATTGAACCTTGATAACGCAAGCGGTTTTCAATTAAACCGTGCGCCAGCATCCAGTCAACAATTACGCCTTCTCTCAGAGAGCGATCGCAAACAGTAAGCGATTCAATTCCTAATAGTGCCATAGCTTCCTGCAAAATCAAAGATCCTGCCAGAATAATTTCCGCCCGCTTATCGGACATTCCCGGAATTGCCAGCCTTTCCGAGTAAGAAAGTTTGCGAAAGCGATTGACTAAATCGCGCAAATCTTTTAAACTTAACTGATATCCGGCTAGGGGACTCGGCACTGTTCCCAACTTTTCGCGAGCGTTAATTGCAGCCAGAGTTTCGATGGTTCCAGCAGTGCCAATCAAGCGCAAAGGTTCGCCAGCCTTGAATTGAGAGCGCAATTCGTCGATCGGTCTTTCCAGCGAAATCCGAATATAAGCTTGCAAATAAGCAAACTCCTCCCTGCTAATCGGGTCAGTTTTGACAAATTGTCCTGTTAAGCGAACAGCACCAATTTTTGTACTGGTGAGACAGCGAGGCCCCGAACTGTCTCCTAAAATCAACTCCGTAGAACCGCCCCCAATATCAATAATTACCTGGGACTGATTGTTAAACTCCATACCCGAAAGAACGCCGAGATAAATTCTCCGCGCTTCTTCTTGACCGGAAATTAAACTCACATTCAGGTCTAATTCTTCAGCAACTTGTTGGAGAAAATCCCGCCCGTTAGGAGCTTCCCGAACCGCACTCGTAGCCACAGCAATAATTTGTTCGGCATTGAAAGTTTTAGCAATATCTTGAAAACGGCCCAGAGTGGCGATCGCCCTTTCCATAACCTCGGACTTCAAGCGCCCTGTCTTAACCTCACAATCGCCCAACCGAACCGTATCTTTTTCTCTAGCAATAATCGTAAACGCGGGCAATTTCGGATCGATGCGCGCCACCACCATGTGAAATGAGTTAGTACCCATATCAATAGCAGCAATAATGCGATTTGACTCCGCAAAAGCAAGTGAATTAACCATTGGAGTATCGGGGTTGACAGATATTTATGATTATTTCACGAATCCCGTTAGGCATTCTATTAAATTAGAAAAAATCAGGAACTGCTGACTGGGCAAGACTTTCACCTGTTTTAAATTTCGATAGAAGTATGCTCGCCAGCAGAGATAGTAAGTGATTGTGCCTAAAATTTGATAAAATCTAGAGTTAAAAATATCAAATCTAGAATTGAAATGCTTAAAGAGCTCGATCGCCAACCCGAATCCACATTGCTAACCGTCGTGAGGCTTTTGAGATGGGACAAACCAGCAGGAAGGCTCATTTTAATGATTCCAGCCCTCTGGGCCGTTTTTTTAGCAGCCGACGGGAAACCGCCCGCAGCATTGGTGGGGGTGATTGTGTTGGGTACCTTAGCCACGAGTGCGGCTGGATGCGTCATCAACGACTTGTGGGATCGCGATATCGATCCCGAAGTAGAAAGAACGCGATCGCGCCCGCTAGCATCCCGCGCCCTCACCGTGCAAACTGGAATCGGAGTTGCATTAATTTCCTTTGCTTGTGCGGCGATTCTCGCTTTTTATCTCAATCCTTTAAGCTTCTGGCTGTGTGTCGCCGCCGTACCAGTAATTATCTGCTATCCGCTGGCAAAAAGATTCTTTCCAGTGCCGCAATTAGTGTTATCAATTGCCTGGGGTTTTGCAGTTTTAATTAGTTGGAGCGCCACTGTTGACGAATTAGAATTAGCGACTTGGCTGCTGTGGGGTGCAGTCGTGTTGTGGACGATGGGATTTGATACAGTTTATGCGATGAGCGATCGGGAAGATGATTTGCGTTTGGGGGTGAATTCCAGCGCAATATTTTTCGGGGATAATGCTGCTAATGCTGTGGGCTTTTTCTTTGTTGGTACTGTCGGTTTGTTAGCTGCAATGGGAATTAATTTGCACTTGCACATTGGTTTTTGGATGGCAATTAGTGCGGCGGCTATTTTGTGGTTTTTGCAGTACAGTCAACTGGGGAAGGCGGATATTCCTAAGCAGGTTTACGGTCAGATTTTTCGCCAAAATGTTTGGGTGGGGTTTGTAATATTGGCAGGGATGATTGTTGGGGAGATTTTTGGATAAGTTCGCCAATATCAAGTGTAGGTTAGGTTGATATTGGCGAAACAAAACTTACACTTGATATGAGTCCTGAAGCAGAGAGATAAAAAGCGCGACGCAGAAATACCCCAGTGAAAGCAAAGAAAGAGTAGCAGTGAAGATTAAAGCGATCGACGATAACCACCAACTGAGTTTATTTACTTGACAAAATAACACTTACAAGCTAGCGTTATATCACCTCTACATTTAAATTGTAATATAAAAATTTATTCATAATGTAGACCCTAGACTTTATGATTCAAAAAATCCGTGAGGCTATTGGATTGTTCGCCTCAAACTTTGTGCTGTTTAGTTTGATAGTGCTAACAGTATGGTTGCCGGGGTCAATTCTGTTGATATATTTGCGCCTGTACGTTTTTCCAGAGATGACTGGTGGAGACGAGTTGCGTATGACCATACAAGAATTGCGAGTGTCGCAATTCATTGAAGGGTCTTTTGGTACGCTCTATGTGGGTGCATTACTTCATGCACTTGCTCAGTTGAAGCGGGGACTTCATCCAACTTATCGTGAGTCCATCACCCACGCAGGACGAAAGTGTTTCAAGCTGTTCGGAACTCGTTTTGTCACTGGATTGATTGTGGTAGGTGGTTTAATTCTTTTCATCGTTCCAGGTGTCATTTTGGCATTGCGCTATGCACTAATTGATGCCGCTGTGGTGCTGGAAGGTGTAGAAGGATCGAAGGCTCAAAAAGTTAGTGCAAATTTGACTCAAGGGAAAAGATGGAAGATATTTTGGACAATAATTCTGACCTATCTTGGATTGTTTATTGCTTTGATGATTGGGTCTTTGATTTTGTATCTACCGCTATCATTGATTGGACAACAGGATAACTTTGGAGTGGCATTAATCTATGAGTGCGTTGCGAGTATTTTTGCTGCATTGCCCATCATAGTTTTGTTTTTGTTCTACTGGGAGGCAAAAAATCAGCAGCCAGTTTTCTAGGAGGAAAATTATTGATGTCACGATGGTATGACAACAAAACAACTAGAAAATACTTCTCATCCAAAATCAACTACAGGGCTTACGCACAGACACTATCTGTAGGGTGCACACAGCGAACCTTACCTTCACAGATAGTTGAAAAATTGCTACTTGGCCGGGATGATTGTTGGGGAGATTTTTGATTTTTTTGTAGGGCTTTTCCCGCAGGAAACGGGTGTGAAACTCGAATGATTGAAGTTGGAAAGAAGAGCTTCCGAGCGATTTCAGCCTGAAAGCCTGTGTCTCTCTGCTTTGTATCGAAGTCTCCAACGGCTGCACCTGAAAAAGGGGGGATGTGCGATCGCTTATTCCCCCTTTTTCAGGATTATTATAGAGAAATATACTTAGTTAAATATACTTGGTGATCAATCCAATTAAATTAAAACTTTTACATAAATTAATGATGTGGAGGCTTCTAAAAACTGATATATTTTTTGTGTTACACAAAATTCTACTCAATTATACTAAATATTGCTGGCTAAAAATAAATAGAAACCGATTGTGACTGGTGAGGCTGCGGCATCTGGCTAAGAAATATCCAGATCCCTTTCTCACCCACATTCAGAAGGGTTCTCGATATTTCAACAATGCGATATATTCACTCCAAAACAATGAAAAAAATCGTCATTGGCATCATGGGCCCGGGCGATAGTGCCACATCAACCGACTTAGAAAACGCCTATCAACTCGGACAACTCATCGCCGAATCAGGATGGATATTGCTAACTGGCGGCAGAAATGTCGGCGTCATGGATGCCGCCAACAAAGGAGCAAAATCAGCTAACGGTTTAACAGTCGGCATCCTTCCGGGAAATGACACTCGCGGCATTTCTGAAGCTGTAGATATTGCCATTGTCACCGATATGGGAAACGCCAGAAATAACATTAACGTTCTTTCTTCAGATGTAATAATTGCCTGCGGTATGGGCACGGGCACTGCTTCGGAAATTACCCTCGCCCTCAAAGCTAACAAACAAGTTATATTGTTAAATCACAGCGCCGAAAGTCAACTTTTTTTTAAAGCTTTAGCACAATTTAACATCTTTGTGGTAAACAATGCTGTAGAGGCTATGAATCAAGCTCGCGAAATCCTAGTAAATCCAAGATGAAACCCAAGATGAGAGTAAGTAAATTTAACTTTTGTGCGATCGGCATTTTCCTGACTTTGGGGATTTTCGTCACTACCAAAGCAGACGGAAGAATTGCACAGTTCAGTTTCAGCAACAAATCCACTCAAAAATTATCACAAACCCTCCCTCCTCCTCCCCCTTTCACACAGCCTGTTACCGAACAAGAAGCGCCACCTATTCGCAGCGAATCCGTGCCGGATCAAATAGCTTTAGCAACCCATTTGCAGACAATCAAAGCTAGACTTTATGGTGCTTACTGGTGTCCTAACTGTCACACGCAACAAGAAATTTTCGGCAAAGAAGCATTTACCGCAATTACTTACATTGAGTGCGATCCCAGAGGCAAAGATGCTCAACCGGATTTGTGCAAAGCTGCCAATATTAAAGCTTATCCCACTTGGGAAATTCGGGGTAAATATTACACTGGCCGGCAATCTTTGGAAAAACTGGCTATTTTATCCGGTTATAAAGGCAGCAGCAATTTTCTGCCACCAGTTCCCTCTCCTTAAAAATATCTAAATTAGTTCGTACTCGCACTCGCCGACTAAGAAACCGGGTTTTTGAACCGAGCTTGACGGTTTCCAGCAATTATTTTGGTTAAAAACCCGGTTTCTCGCCACCCGTGCGCCTAGGACTATAAATGTAAAGTGCTGATGGCGCACCTAAAATTATGATTTTTATGAATCCAATTTCTGAATAATCTGAATTGACATGACAGTGAGCTGGTTATTTAATTGTAATTAGGCGGACAGATGTATGTCAATTTCAGACTAGCAGTTATTCAGGAGACTGAAGCGATGCAGTTACAATTTAGCAATAAACAATTAATCGGCAGCATTTTGCTGTGCTTTTCGGCAATTGCATTTCCCGTAACGAGCCAAGCTATAACAGTACAAGAAGTACCGAATCCCCGTCAAGTAAATAACACTTGGGTAACGGACAAGGCAAACATTCTCAGCGACAGCACCGAAATTCAGCTCAATCAAATGATTTCGGATTTAGAGGCAAAAAACGGCTCAGAAATCGCTGTTGTGACAGTTCCTGAAACTAAGCCATCGGCGACACCAAAAGCATTTGCTACAGAATTATTTAACTTTTGGGGTATTGGCAAAAAAGGTAAAAATAACGGAGTTTTATTATTAATTTCTGTGGGGGAACGCCGCGTTCAAATTGAAACAGATTCTGGCATTCAAAGCATTTTGCCGGATGCTAAAGCAGTGGGCATTATTGAAACCAAAATTACGCCCAGATTTAAACAGCAGGACTTTGACGGGGGTACATTAGCCGGGACAAAGGCGTTAGTAAATGTTTTACAAACTCCGATGGTAAATGCTCAATCTCAAATCACGCTACCTTTGGCTCCAATCGTACCATCTCAAGGGCTGAAACCGTCACCAATACCTAGTCAATCGCCAGTTATTAACAATAGTACATCCACAGGTAAAGATTCATCGAATTTAATCTATGGCTTACTTGGGTTGTTATTCATAGCATTCATAGCATTTATACCTTGCTTCATTATCTTCAGGATATTTCGCAGCTTATTTTCTCGGATATCTCGTTACCGCCACCGCCGTTATCCGCGCAATTACAGCAGTAACAATTGCAATTACAGCACTAACAGTCCCAATTACAGCAGTAACAATCACAATTACAGCAGTAACAATCACAACTATTGCGGTGGGGCTGGCGACTACAGCATTAACAGCATCGATTACTGTACCAGTAGCGACTACAGCACTAATAGCAGCAACTACAGCAGTAGCAGTAGCGACTGCGGGGGTAGCTTTGGCGGTGGCGACTCCAGCGGTGGCGGTGGGGGTGGCGATTACAGCATTAGCAGTAGCGACTGCGGGGGTAGCTTTGGCGGTGGCGACTCCAGCGGTGGCGGTGGGGGTGGCGACTACAGCAGCAGCAGTAGCGATTATTGCGGTGGCGGCGACTACAGCAGCAGCAGTAGCAGTAGCGACTACAGCAGTAGCAGTAGCGACTACAGCAGTAGCAGTAGTAGCAGCGATTCTAGTAGTGGGGGTGGCGGTGGGGATTGGTAGTTCGGGAATGGAGGCAGAAACCGACTTTTTTTAACAGGAATTAGTCCCCCTCTGTGGGGACTTTATTTGTTTAATTGCGGTTTCAACCGCTCAACTCGCGATGGAGTAGCTAACTAAAATACTCTTCAACAATTTTCAAAATCCGCGAAGCCGCTAAACCGTCACCAAAGGGATTAATTGCCATTGCCATTGCGTTGTATGCTTCGGAATTGCTCAGCAATTCTGCCGCTGCTGCTGTAATTATATCAGAATTAGTACCAACCAGTTTAGCAGTACCTGCAGAAATTGCTTCTGGTCTTTCTGTGGTTTCTCGTAATACTAAAACTGGCTTGCCCAAACTAGGTGCTTCCTCTTGCAAGCCACCGGAATCTGTGAGGATTAAATGACATCTCTGAATCGCTCCTACTAATTCTGCGTAATCTAAAGGTTCAGTTAAAAAGACTCTCGGATGGTCGCCCAAAAGAGCTTGCAAAGGTTCTCTGACTGTCGGATTTCGGTGTAGAGGTAAGAGCAAGGCTGTATCGGAAAATTTATCTAAGATTTGGAGAAATGCCCGCGCAATTCCTGCTAAAGGTTCTCCCCAATTTTCGCGACGGTGAACTGTTGCTAAGATAGTGCGATATTTGCTCCAATCTAAATTGGGAATCTCGCATTCTGGTTGGCGTTTGGCGACAGAAAGCAAAGCATCGATTACTGTGTTGCCTGTACGGTGAATTTCTCCCAAAACGCCCGATCGCCCTAAATTCTCTACAGCCAGCTCTGTCGGGGCAAAATGCAGGCGTGTGAGCTGAGAAATCAACCGTCGGTTAGCCTCTTCGGGGTAAGGATTGAACACGTCGTCTGTCCGCAATCCGGCTTCTACGTGACCTACGGGTATTTTCTGGTAAAATGCAGCCAAAGTAGCGGCAAACGCTGTCGTTGTATCGCCCTGAACTAAGACGATTTCGGGCTGCAATTCTTTAAACAAGGCTTCCAAACCCTGCAAACTCCGGGAAGTAATATCCGTCAAGGTTTGCTGGTGCTGCATAATTGCTAAATCTCGATCGGCTTTTAGATCTAACATTCGCATTACTTGCTCGACCATTTCTCGGTGCTGACCGGTTAAAATTACTTGGGTGTCAAAGGTTGGCGAACTTTTGAACAGTTGAATTACTGGGGCTAGTTTAATCGCTTCCGGGCGAGTTCCTAAGACGATACAAACGCGGTGTGTGGCTTCGGGCATGGTAAAATTGGGTAGTTGAGATGTGCGAGGCTCTTAAAGGCTGAATATTTTATAGCAGGTTTGAATCGTTAGTTAACAAGATTTATTTTTTTATGAACCGCAGAGGGCGCAGAGGAGGGAAGAGAGATAGAAAGTGGTTTGACGTTGGGTGGGGGCGGGTTTTTGAGATTGTGAGTTTTAGCCAATTATTGTCGGTGAAACCCGCCCCTACAAATTTATTGACATTAGTACATTCTTATTTTTAAATTTGTCATGCCCTATCGGTACATTCTATTTTACAAACCTTATGATGTTTTAACTCAATTCACTGACAACTCCAGCGAAACTAAACGCAGCACTCTCAAAGACTATATTCCTATTCCTAACATTTATGCAGTAGGAAGGCTCGATCGCGATAGTGAAGGTTTGTTGCTGCTAACCGATGACGGACAAATGCAGCACCGCCTCAGTGACCCGAAATTCGCTCATCCCCGCACTTACTGGGTGCAAGTTGAACGAATTCCCGATGCAAGTGCGATCGCGACTTTGCAGACAGGTGTCACAATTCAAGATTATCGGACTCGATCGGCAAAAGTGCAATTATTGTTAGAAGAACCACCTTTGCCGCCCCGCGAACCGCCGATTAGATTTCGCAAAAACGTGCCGACAGCTTGGCTGGAAATGACTCTCACAGAAGGCCGCAACCGCCAAGTCCGCAGGATGACCGCAGCAGTAGGGTTTCCGACGCTGCGGCTAGTCAGATGTGCGATCGGGCATTTGCGTCTGGAAGGTCTAAAACCCGGTGAATGGCGCGAACTAACTCAAGCCGATTTGAGATTTTAGATTGGAGAATTACAGTCAACAGTCAACAGTCAACAGTCAACCGTCAACCTTCTGCTTACTTTCGAGGCGGCAAAATAAAACTCTCGTTTCCATCCTTATCTTTTTGCACCTGAGCTCCCAACTTGACAAGAGCTTGTTTCGCCCTTTGACGCACCAACTTATCAGTTGTTTGAGCATAAACTGTGCTCCAAGCATTAAACCGCACCGGCACGCTATCGGGATCTCGGCGCAAATACTCAGCAGTTGCTCGAAACATCGGCGCCAATTTCGGCCTTTCCTGGCTTCCTTCCACCCAATCAGCGGCCATTTCGTGAGAGCGAATTGAGTCGGGAATATCCCCCAACAGCAGCAACTCATCAAGACCTTTAGTTCGCCACACTATCCAGGATTGGGAATGAAGTTGCGGCGAAACGGCAAGGGCCCTAGTACCACGCTCTATAAAGTTAACAGCAGTTTCAGGCTTTCCCTGATAAAAAGAAATAGCTGTGGAAAGAAACAGGTAGATGTCAGCCCACCGCGGGTCGCGCTGCGTAACTATGTCAAAATAATCTTGGCTCAGCTCGTAGCCCGTCACATCTCGGGCTTCGTCGTCGCCAAAATACTGCAAAAATTTGAGAAATGTCCAATCTGCAATTAAATTGTCAAATCCAAAACTAGGGACAGTTTTGAGCATTTTTAGCCGCAAGGCTTCTTGCTGCGCTTCTTGCTGTGCAGCTTGCTTGAACTGGGCAGCAGATATTCCAGAAGGCTGCTTCTGCCCCTGAACGCCAACTGGGGACATTCCGCCCAACTGCCCGCTAGACTGCATGGCGACGACCCCCGCCAGCGCTGCTAGACCGATAACTCCATTAAGGAGCAGGCTCAACCACTTACGCGAAAATTGTTCGATTTTAGCTTCCACGGCACTTTATAAATCCAAGTTTTAAATTAAGTTTATTGAAAGAGAGTAATAATTGGTTGGCGATCGACTATGAATCTCGTTAAACTGTCCAAAGGGATGGTGGAGCCTCCACACAATAGTTGAAGTAGTAGTGTGAGATTTTTTAGCAATATAAAATCTCAAATCAAAAATCTAAAATCGAATTGAGCCAAATTCAATGAATCAAGCCCGCAAACGCTTTTCTAAATTACAGGCAGCCCTGTTCAGTGGGGCAATGGCAACAACCGCTTCGATATCTTTACTCGTTCCCGGCCTGAGCCAATCAGTCCGCGCCGAGCTTCAAGATAGCCCCAAAGCTGTCTTAGACGAAGCTTGGCAAATTGTGAACCGAGACTATGTTGATGGCAGCTTTAACAAAATTGACTGGCAAGTAACCCGCCAAGAACTGCTGAGCAAAAATTATACCTCTCGCGAAGCTGCCTACACCGCCCTCCGCAAAGCCCTAGAGAAATTAAACGACCCCTACACGCGCTTCATGGACCCCAAGCAGTACGAAGCGCTGACGAATCAGACCTCCGGGGAGCTGACAGGGGTGGGGATGAGGCTGGAAGAAAACGAGAAAACCAAAGCGATTACCGTAGTCGAGCCGATGGAAAATTCCCCGGCCCTGAAGGCGGGGATTCAAGCGGGTGATACGATTTTGGTGATTGACGGCAAAACTACCAAAGGCATGACTGTCTCGGATGCTGCTCAGATAATTCGGGGCGACGAAGGCACGAAAGTCACGCTGCGGATTGCTCGTGAGGGCAAAAGCGAATTTGACATCACTCTGACTAGGGCGAGAATTGAGGTAGCAGCGGTTCGCTACAGCCTCAAGAATGAAGGCGGCCAGAATGTGGGTTACATCCGTTTGCAAGAGTTTAGCTCTCACGCAGGCGAACAAATGCAGGCAGCGATTAAAAAGCTCTCGGATCAGAAAGCTGACGCTTTTGTGTTGGATTTACGGGGCAATCCCGGCGGGTTGCTGCGAGTGAGCATTGATATCGCTCGGATGTGGATGGATACAGGGGCGATCGTCCGCACAGTCGATCGGGCGGGTGATTCTCAGGAAATGAAGGCAAATCGCACTGCGCTCACTGACAAGCCTTTGGTGGTACTCGTGGACGACAACTCAGCCAGCGCCAGCGAGATTTTGGCCGGTGCTCTGAAGGACAACAAGCGCGCAACTGTGATGGGCGGCCAAACTTTTGGCAAAGCTTTGGTGCAGTCGGTGCATTCTTTGGCTGATGGTTCGGGACTGGCGGTGACGATCGCCCACTACTATACTCCCAACGGTACGGATATCAGTCAGAAGGGGGTTACTCCCGATGTTAAGGTGGAAATCACAGACGAACAAAAGCTGAAATTAGCTAGCAAACCGATGTTGGTTGCGACTCAGGACGATCCTTGCTACGCGCAGGCGATCGCACTTTTGAAAACTACTGCTTCCTCGGCGCGTCCCGTGGCCGCTAATGAGGTTCTTGTTCCTAGAAAGTAAGTAGTTGAAACCGTAACTTATTAACAATAAGCATGAATATAAACCCGCGTCGGCGGGTTTTGTTTTTGTAGTTTGAATATATTGGGTTGACAGCCCTATTATATTATGTCCGGTCGAACCAGAAATCAGGTAGGGGCCGGTAAACGTGCCAATATCTGCCAATAATTAACAATCTCAAAAACCCGCCCGACCGGGATATTATGGTCAATCGATCGGACATGATATCATGTCCGGCCGATTAACCGTGATATAATAGTGAGGAACACTACCCCCGTCAGTTAAAGAATGCCGGCGTTGGTGAATTAGGATATGATGATTTGAGAGTGCGAGCGACAAAAAATAACACTTCACAAAACGCAAAGGTTATAAAATGTCCTGAATGTCAGTCAACTCATGTTAATAAAAATGGTCATAAAAAAGGTAAACAGAATTATATTTGTGTCTGTTGTGGCAGACAATTTATAGAGGGCAATCAACCTCATAAAGGTTATTCTGAAGATGTGAAACGTGAATCTCTCAAAATGTATGTCAATGGCGTGGGTTTTCGAGCAATTCGGAGAGTCAAAAGTGTGCATCATACGACAATCATTAATTGGGTCAAACAAGTAGGAAAACTCTTGTCAGATTTTTATGAGGCAGAAATAACTCCACAAGTGGGAGAATTAGATGAATTAGAGACATTTGTTGGCTCAAAAAAAACTTGCACCAGGTTATGGACCGCAGTAGACCATTTTAAACCAGGTATTATAGGATGGGTTTTAGGCGGCCCTAGTGCCAAAACCTTTGAACCACTATGGGAGATTGTTAATAAATGGAAATGCCATTTTTATGTGACAGATGGATGGAACGTTTACCCAAAGTTTATTCCCGATGGAGATCAGATTATTAGCAAAACATATATGATAAGAGTTGAGGGTGAGAAGACAAGATTAAGGCATTATTTGGCTCGCCTAAAACGAAAAAGTCTTTGTTATTCTAAATTAAACAGCAAGTTGCTAAGATATTCAATTCAGTTACTAATTCACTATCTAAAATTTGCAGATGTTCCAGTTCCGTATCAAAATCAAATAAATCATTTTCGCTTGTCTGCGATCGCACTATAAGTTTATCATACCTTGATTCAGCAAAGTTGATTAAAAAAGGGGCAACTCGCGTCGCCCCTCATCTATTTAAGCAACTGTAAAATTACACTTCCACAGCAATCTTTTGTTCCGAAGCCTCCGGCGAATTCGCTTCACTTGGCGGCACAACTTGCCAGAACTTAGGCAAATATTCCGACCAATTTGCTAAAATCTTCTCAGCTTTCTTGCTGCCAGTTCGATCGCACTGAGCCTCAATCAACTCCTTCAATTGCGCCTCCCCAGCCGCCGTACAAACCCGCTGCATCTTCACAATCTCCCCGTTGACATGAGCCGGGAAACTCCCATCTTCATCGAGGAAATAAGCCAAGCCGCCAGTCATTCCAGCGCCGACGTTGCGGCCGACTTTTCCTAACACCACAATCACGCCACCAGTCATGTACTCGCAGCAGTGATCGCCCGCACCTTCAATGACTGCTTTCGCCATCGAGTTACGCACCGCAAACCGTTCGCCAGCTTTACCCGCAGCCAACAGAGTTCCCCCCGTCGCACCATACAAACAAGTGTTACCGACGATCGCATTTTCAGAAGCATCATAAGTCGCACCAGCCGGCGGTGCGATCGCGATTTCGCCACCGTGCATTCCTTTACCAACATAGTCATTGGCTTGGCCTGACAGTACCAGCGTCATTCCCGGCAAATTGAACGCGCCGAAGCTTTGGCCCGCGCTACCAGTGAAATTGAGGGTGATTTGACCGCTAAAGCCGGTGTTACCGTGTTGCTGTGCGATCGCACCACTGATTCTTGCGCCTACAGTGCGATCGGTATTCACCAATTTTACACTCTTGCTAACAGTGCCGTGATTGGCGATCGCACTTTGAATCTCAGCATCCGCCAGCAAATCGTCGTCTAACACAGGCCCGTTGGTGTTTACGTCGCCGTGGATCAAGAAAGATCGATCGCTCTTAGTATCCGGTAACTTCGTCAAACAATCCAAATTAATCGCTTGAGTTTTAGTTAGTTTCACCCCATCGCGCATTTTCAGCAAATCCGCACGGCCGATGATATCTGCGATCGACTTATAACCCAATTTCGCCAGCAAACTCCGCACTTCTTGTGCTACGAAATAGAAGAAATTAACAACGTGTTCCGGCGTTCCGGGGAACCGTTTCCGCAAGTGTTCTTGTTGAGTTGTCACGCCCACGGGACAACTATTCATGTGGCAAACGCGAGCCATAATGCAGCCTTCTGCAATCATTGCCACCGTGCCGAAACCGTACTCTTCGCCGCCCATCAAAGCGCCTACAATCACGTCCCAGCCGCTTTTAAAACCACCGTCAACGCGGAGCAAAACTCGATCGCGCAATTTATTTTCCATCAGCACCCGGTGAACTTCTGTCAAACCGAGTTCCCACGGAGAACCTGCGTGCTTAATCGAACTCAATGGAGAAGCACCAGTGCCGCCATCGTGACCGGAAATTTGAATCACATCAGCATTTGCCTTGGCGACACCAGCGGCTACAGTCCCGATGCCGACTTCCGACACCAACTTCACCGAAACTCCTGCTTTCGGATTGATTTGGTGCAAGTCAAAAATCAACTGCGCCAAATCCTCGATCGAATAAATATCGTGGTGAGGAGGAGGCGAAATCAGCGTCACACCCGGTTTTGATCGGCGCAAATAAGCAATGTACTCGCTCACTTTCGCCCCTGGCAATTGACCGCCTTCACCCGGTTTCGCACCTTGTGCGATTTTAATTTCGATTTGTTGGGCGTTCATCAGATACTCAGGAGTCACCCCGAAGCGTCCCGAAGCTACTTGTTTGATGGATGAAGAAGCTGTATCGCCGTTCTGCAAACCTTTTAAGTGAGGTAGCGTTTGTGAGAAGCCTGCCTCGCTCACATCGTTTAGCACTTTGTAGCGCACCGGGTCTTCGCCGCCTTCGCCGGAGTTCGATTTGCCGCCGATGCGGTTCATCGCAATCGCTAGCGTTTCGTGGGCTTCCGGGGACAAAGCGCCGAGGGACATACCGCCGGTGGCGAACCGCTTGACAATATCTGCTACAGATTCTACATCTTCGATCGCAATGGAAGGGCGATCGCTCACAAAATCCAGCAAATCCCGCAAAGCCGTTACCGGGCGGTTTTCGAGCAGTTTCTTGTAAACCTCGTAGTGATCGTAAGCCGTGTCAGAATTTTTGACACCCATGGGTGTCATTTTTGGTTCGGCCCCATTGCCGTTACCGTTGCTTCCTTCTTCCTTCTTCCTAACATCCGTTACATCCGTTACAGAATCCGTTGCCGAACTTCCTTCTTCCTTCTTCCTTCTTCCTTCGTTAAAAGTAGTCACAGCCTTGTGCAAAGCCTTCGCCATTTCCGGGCTGTTCATGTGATATTCACCACCCCGGCGGTACTGCACAAAGCCGTAATTTTCCAGCTTTTTGAGGTGCAATTCTGGGAAAGCCTGACTGTGGAAAGACATTACCTCGTTAGCCAGTTCCGCCACACTCAAACCGCCGATGCGGGAAACAGTGCCTTTGAAACCCAAATCGAGCAGATCGCCGCCAATGCCGATCGCCTCAAAGATTTGCGCCCCCTGATAGCTAGACAGCAGCGAAATCCCCATTTTCGACAGAATCTTCAGCAGCCCGTTTTCCACCGCTGTGCGGTATCTAGCTTGAGCCTGCGTCACGGTAATATTGGGAATTTTGCCGTGCTGCATCAAATTTTGAGTCTTAGTGTCAGACCACCAGGCGCGCACGCTTTCCAAGGCCAGGTAAGGGCAAACAGCCACCGCCCCGTAACCTAGCAAACAAGCGAAGTGGTGAGTGCTCCAACATTGCGCGGTATCCACAACCAGCGAAGTTTGCATCCGCAGCCCGACGCTAATTAAGTGGTGGTGAACCGCACCAACTGCCAGGAAGGGCGGAATATAAGTGCATTCTGCACTCAATCCCACACTAGATAAATCTCCCTCTTCCTTCTCCCCTCTTCCTTCTTCCTTCTTCCTTCTTCCTTCTTCCTTCGATGGTCGATCGCTCAAAATCAGAATTCTCGAACCCTCGCGCACCGAAGCAGCCGCCTCTTGACAAAGTTGCTCGACTGCGCTCT
Organism: Microcoleus sp. AT3-D2; assembly: GCF_036705715.1. Taxonomy (NCBI): domain Bacteria; kingdom Bacillati; phylum Cyanobacteriota; class Cyanophyceae; order Oscillatoriales; family Microcoleaceae; genus Microcoleus; species Microcoleus sp. AT3-D2. Next base: position 25,190 of record NZ_JAUBVE010000029.1, read on the forward strand.
TCAAACCTCCAGGCCCGGCAGAAATTTTGTAAAGCGTTGACAATTCCGTAGCTAGGAAAGACTTTTGGTCTTTCAAGACAGACAGTTCAGCGTCGTTGAGTACGGGGGAATCAATTTTCAGCCGCTTGGCATTTTCTGGCACTGCTTGCAGTAAATTGCCCCGCAGGCCCACATTCATCGTCAGCGACATCACCATCCCCTCGCGCAGGGGGTCGATCGGCGGATTTGTAACTTGAGCGAACCGCTGTTTGAAATAGTTGTACAGCAACTGAGGCTTTTCTGACAACACAGCCAAGGGAACGTCATCGCCCATGCAGAAAGTCGGTTCCTTCCCAGAACTCGCCATCTCGACGATCACCATGTCCAAATCTTCGGCGGTGTAACCGAAAGCAGTTTGGGTTGCTAACAGCGTTTGCGAGTCGAGGGTTGCTGTTTCGGCAAAAGGCTGCGGTTCCAAGGTTTCGCGGTTTTGTTTCAGCCATTCGCCGTAGGGATGGCGCTTAGCAATGCGCTGCTTGAGTTGCCAATTTTTGAGAATTTCCTTGGTTTGCAGGTCAACTGCAATCATTTGTCCTGGCCCCAAACGGCCTTTTTCGACAATATCTGCTTCGGGAATATCGACAACTCCGGCTTCGGAAGCCACAATTACCAAACCGTCTTTAGTAATGCAGTAGCGTGCCGGCCGCAAACCGTTGCGATCGAGCGTAGCACCTACTTGTTTGCCGTCGCTGAATACCAGCAGTGCGGGGCCGTCCCAAGGTTCTTGAATGCCGCTGTAATATTCGTAAAAATCGACAATTTCTGGATACTCAGCCAAATCCGGCTGATTTTTGTAAGCTTCGGGCACCAGAATTGTCAGGGATTCCAGGGGGGTGCGGCCGGAGTGTACCAACAACTCCATCACGTTGTCCAAGTTTGCCGAATCGCTGCTTTCGGGATTGACAATTGGGTTAAACGTGTCGATATCAGCTTGACTCCAATTCGGGTGAGCTAAATTCGCTTGCCGCGCCTTCATCCAGGTAATATTGCCCAACAGCGTGTTAATTTCCCCGTTGTGTCCCAGCAAGCGCATCGGCTGGGCTAAGCGCCAGCGGGGCAGGGTGTTGGTGCTGAAGCGCCGGTGATAGACGGCAAAGGAGCTTTTATAAGCGGGATTTTTGAGGTCGGGGTAAAATTCTGCTAGTACGGCCGATCGCACCATGCCTTTATAGACGATCGTGCGGCAGGAGAAAGAGCAAGTATAAAAGTCTTCGCGGGTGAAGTTGGGGCGATTTGACAGCGCGTGTCCGATCGTGCGGCGCGCCAAAAATAGATGTTTGTCGAGTTCGTCTCCGGCTAAGTGCGGTGAACTGACTATTACTTGTTCGATTTGAGGTTGATTTTCTAGCGCTTGCTCGCCCAAAACCGACGGTATAATGGGAACTTTGCGCCATCCCACAAGTTTCAGCCCGCGATCGGTCAGAACTTGCTCAACCACCTGCCGCGCTATAGTCGCTTGAAATTTATCTTGAGATAGAAACAGCATTCCCACGCCGCAGTTTTCCCGTGCGGGAGGCACAATTCCCTGTTCGGCAAACCAAGCATCCAGCAATTCCCAAGGAATCGCGGTCATCAAACCCGCACCGTCGCCGGAATCTTGGTCGGCGCTGCAACCGCCGCGATGTTCCAGACAAGTTAAAGCTGGGAGCGCTTTTTGAATAATCGAGTGGGTGGCTTCACCACTTTGGTTGGCAATAAACCCCACACCGCAGGCATCTCTTTCTTCCACTAACCAGCTTTGGCCGGCATAGGGAGTCCCTCGCTCAGTTTGATGCACGTTTTTGTTTCTGTTTGGATCGATCGTGTTACCCATATTGATTGAATGTTATTTCCGTGATTGTGTGGTTGATGCGTTTTTATAGCTCGGAGAGAGAAGGCTGCCGAGCGGTGGGAGCCTAGTAAACTTTAAGACAGCACATTGGAAGCTGATTTGATTAAAAATTTACGTCTATGCGGCCTGTACTTAGCACTGAAACCCTGTTTGCAGATTTTAAATTATCTCGCTCGCATCCTCTCGGAGATGTCTCCTAGAATACCCTGCTGTTAAAAAGCTGTGATTCTTTGGGAAATCGCCGCCCTGCAACTAGATACATTGCAGGCGATTCCCTACGGGATAGCTGCGCTTCACGAGTTTTTTGTGTGGGTTTTTCCTGAGTTCGGAAGGGTAGCCTTGCGGACTCAGGTAGATAGTAACTTTAGCGTTATTTTGCTTGCTACGCTATTGAGTTGCTTTCGTCAGCGCCCGCAGACACAAAAGCCACCTGCCCGGTCAGTCGGTAGGTGCAATGTAGCAGCGCGGTTCACAACTGGTGAAACCTGTCTTATTGTGAAGTCAACTCTCAAGCCGGGAACATCAAGTTTATCAAAAAATTGATAAAATTTCACCCATTACAGTCAGAGTTGGGGTGCAAGTCTTGTCAGCGATCGTCCAGAACCCAGGCTAAGATGCCTAGCCGAAAAAGGTTGACAGTTTTCCCTAAGCCTATTTTGTATTTTTTTACCCACAAACGTTTTTGACACTCTCAGGTCTACAGACGCGCTTGATTCTTGATTCGTTGAGGCGATTTGCTAATGCAGGATTTCTAACCGCAAGCGTGTCTGAAGTAAATACTTTTGCAAAGTATTTACTTCAGACACTGAACTCATACCAAGACGCATCGTTAATTAACTTAGCTATGCCAGGATTTTTCACCCTATTTTTTATCCTATTAATTGGATTCTTAACTTCCTCTTAAATGAACTGGTGTCATTCAATTAGCGTTATACTCCTTCATTTTCTACTTAGCCTAAACTCCAGTATCAATATCTCTTACCTAAAATATTAAGTCTTGTTTTTAAAATGGTGTTTTCATAATTTTAGCTACAAAGTAGATTAAACTAAGTATAGTTAATCAATAGCACGGCCGATAGAGCGAAAATAGTAGATAGTAACTCTAAAAAGCTTCAGGCTTGACAGAAGCAGTAGGAATACGTAGATATGGCTAGCATAACAAATATTTTTCGAGGATATCAGATTAACGAGCAAATATACGCAGGCAATCGAACTCTAGTTTATCGTGCCCGTCGGTCTTCCGATCAGCAGCCCGTAGTGATCAAACTGCTGCGAAATGACTTTCCCCGCTTCCACGAACTGGTTCACTTCCGCAATCAGTTTGTCATTACTAAAAACTTAGAGATATCTGGCACTGTCAAGGCATACAGCCTGGAGACTTACCATAACCACTATGCTCTGGTGATGGAAGACTTTGGCGGAATTTCCTTAAATAGTTACCTCGCTAGTTTAGTGTTCGCCAGCAAGGAACCTCTGGAAGGATTGCCCCTTAACGAGTTTCTTCCCATTGCCATTCAAATTGCCAACTCGCTTGATGGACTTTATCGCCACCACATCATCCATAAAGACCTCAAACCGGCGAACATTTTAATTAACCCTGTCAGCAAACAAGTTAAGTTGATTGACTTCAGCATCGCTTCTCTGTTGCCGCGCCAAACCCAAGAAATTCAAAATCCCAACCTCCTCGAAGGCACTTTACCTTACATATCTCCCGAACAAACTGGGCGAATGAACCGAGGCATTGATTACCGCACAGATTTCTACTCTCTGGGAGTCACCTTCTACGAACTGCTGACGAGACAGTTGCCTTTCCAAAGCGAAGATCCGATAGAGTTAGTACACTGTCACCTTGCCAAGCAGCCTATCTCAGTTCATCACCTCAACAATAACGTTCCATTGGTGCTATCTGAAATTGTTAGCAAACTGATGGCGAAGAATGCTGAAGATAGGTATCAAAGTGCGATCGGACTCAAGTTTGATTTGGAAACTTGTTTGTACCAGTGGCAACAAACTGGAGAAATCGCCTCTTTTAAACTAGGGCAGCGAGATTTGTGCGATCGCTTCATCATTCCCGAAAAATTATATGGTAGAGAGATCGAAGTATTCTCCCTAGTGAGAGCCTTCGATCGCGTAAGTGCAGGAAGCGCGGAAATGATGTTGGTGGCTGGCTTCTCAGGCATTGGCAAAACCGCCGTCGTCAACGAAGTTCACAAACCGATTGTCGCAGCTAGAGGCTACTTCATCAAAGGCAAATTCGACCAATTTGGGCGCAGCCAACCCTTCTCAGCTTTTGTACAAGCTTTTCGCGATTTAATGAACCAATTGCTGAGCGAAACAGATGCTAAAGTTGAACAGTGGAAGACTCAAATCCTGGCAGCATTGGGCGAGAGTGCTCAGGTAATCATTGAGGTAATTCCTGAACTAGAACGGATTATTGGAGAGCAACCACCCGCACCAGAACTTTCGGGCAGTGCGGCCCAAAATCGCTTCAATCGGTTATTAGAGAACTTCATTCAACTCTTCACAACCAAAGAACATCCCCTCGTCATCTTCCTAGACGACTTGCAATGGACCGACTCAGCCTCATTGAACTTGATTCAACTTCTGATGAGCGATCGCGATCGCCACTATCTCTTATTAATTGGAGCGTATCGAGATAACGAAGTCAGCCCCGTACACCCTTTGGTGCTGACATTATCCGACATTCAACAAACGGGAGCTACGGTAAACACCATTACCCTTGCACCGCTCGATTGCTTCAATTTGAATTGTTTGATTGCCGATACTTTAGTTTGTTCTAGAGCGTTGGCTATGCCCTTAACAGAACTGATCGATCAAAAAACCCAAGGTAATCCGTTTTTTAGCACGCAATTCCTCAAATCTTTGCATGAAGATGGGCTAATTACCTTTAATTTTGAGGAGCGGTATTGGCAGTGCGATCTCGCCACAGTCAGAACCTTAGCCCTGACAGATGATGTTGTAGAGTTCATGGCGCTTCAATTGCAAAAGTTGCCACCCGATACGCAAGAAGTTTTAAAGTTAGCTGCCTGCATTGGCAACGAATTCGATTTAGCAACGCTGGCGGTAGTTTGTGAAAAATCTTCGTCCGAGACGGCAGCAAATTTGTGGCCAGCTTTGCAAGCAGGGTTGATTCTCCCACTGACTGAAGTTTATAAGTTTTTTACTTCAGACGAGTTTGAATTCAGAAATGAGGATTCAGAAGGAGAAAGCAATACTTCTGACTCGTGGTTCCAGAATCCAGAATCGTGTTATTACAAATTTCTACACGATCGCGTACAGCAAGCAGCTTACGTTTTGATCCCAGAATCCCAGAAACAATCCACTCACCTCAATATTGGTCAACTGTTGTTGATTAATACTCCAACAACAGAAAGGGAAGAGAAAATTTTTAATATAGTCAACCAGTTGAATTATGGTGGTGATTTAATTACGGAGCCAACCGAGCGTTACCAACTGGCTGAGTTGAATTTGATCGCGGGACGCAAGGCGAAGACTGCTACCGCTTATGCTGCGGCACGCAAATATTTAAGTTTTGGCAGGCAAATCCTAGCTCCCGATAGCTGGCACACTCACTATGAAACCGCCCTCGAACTGCACGTATTAGCGGCAGAAACTGCATACCTGAGCTATGATTTTCAGGAAATGGAGGAATTAGCAGCTTTAGTCTTGCACAATGCCAGAACGCTGCTGGATAAGGTCAAAGTTTATGAAATCGAGCTATCTGCTTGTACGGCGCAAGTCAAACCTCAACAAGCCGTTGAAATGGGGTTAGCAGTTCTCAAACTCTTGGGAATCTGCTTTCCAGAAAATCCAACTCCGGCAGATATTCAGCAGGCACTAGAACAAACCGCATCACTTTTTGCTGGCAAAAAAATTGCGGACTTTATTGATTTGCCAGAAATGGAAAATCTCCAAAAGCAAGCAGCCTTGCGAATTTTATCAGCTTTAGTTTCTCCAGCCTACATCACGGCTCCACTTCTCCTGCCACTGGTTATTGTCGAAATGGTTCATTTGTCGGTTAGTTATGGGAATGCTCCCTTATCTGCTTTTGCTTACGGCTTGTATGGATTGGTATTAAGCGGTGTAGTTCAAGACATTGAAACAGGGTTTGAGTTTGGGCAATTGGCGTTAAATATTGTTGATTTATTTAATGCTAATTACCTCAAAACCAAAGTGTATTATACAGTCGGCGTTCACATCATACATGGTAAACATCATGTTAAAGAAACCATTCCTCTTTTAAAAGAGGGTTACGCCAGAGGACTGGAAACAGGAGAACTAGAATTAGGATATTCAGCCAAAGAAATTTCTCAATATTCATATTTAATCGGTCGGGAAATTGCGGGACTCGAAGAGGAGGTAGCGACCTACTGCACTGCGCTGGTTCAATTTAAACAAGAAGCAGCGTTAAATTATACTCAAATCGTTCATCAGGCTTTATTAAATCTGCTGGGGAAATCGCAAAATCCCTGTCAATTTGTGGGAGATGCCTACAATGAAGAAACAATGCTCCCCTTTCACATCCAAGCCAACGATCGCAACGGACTCCACTATTTTTACTTCCATAAACTGCTTGTGTGTTACCTGTTTGGAGAAACCGAGCAAGCTTTAGAAAATGCTCGGCAAGCCGCACAGTATTTAGACGCGGTAACGGGTATGCTCAATGTGCCGATGTTCTACTTTTATGACTCTCTAGCACGGCTGGGAGTGTGTAGCGAGGTGGATTCATCGGAAGAGAAACAAGAACATCTGCAAAAAGTGAAAAGCAACCAGGAAACCCTTCATAAATGGGCACATAACGCCCCCATGAATTTCTCGCACAAATGTTACCTAGTGGAAGCCGAAATGTTCCGAGTGCTGGGTGAAAATGTGCAGGCGATGGAGAGTTACGATCGCGCCATTTTTCTTGCTAAAGAAAACGATTATCTCAACGAAGAAGCTCTGGCGAATGAATTGGCTGCTAAATTCTACCTGGTATGGGGGAAAGAAAAAGTTGCCCAGGTATATCTAAGAGATGCTTACTATGCTTATGCTCGTTGGGGAGCAAAAGCAAAAATCGACGATCTAGAACAACGCTATCCCGAACTTCTGGCTCCTATCTTGAAACAGGAAAATGCTCGTTCGTTCGAGAAAGGTACTACCTCCCATGAGAATTTATTGATTTCTAGTCATCGCCAAACAATTGCTGGCAGTACGAGTACCACAGTAATAGATTTACCAACTGTTATCAAAGCTTATCAAGCTTTGTCTAGCGAAATTAAGCTGGAACAATTGCTCACTACCCTAATGGAAGTGGCGATTCAAAATGCAGGCGCTCAAACAGGAGTATTAATTTTGAAAGAAGAGGACAACTGGAAAATTGCTGTTCACTGTAGCGATCGCCAAGGCTGTATTCTGCAAGAAACTATTGGGATTGAGGAGAGCGAATCAATTCCCCAGACAGTCATTAATTACGTTAAACGTAGCAATAAAACCCTAGTTTTCGATGATGTCAAGACTGAATTAATATTTACTTCTGACCCCTATATCAAGCAGCACCAACCTAAGAGTATCCTATGTACTCCGATTATCCATCAAGGCAAAATGATGGCAATTCTGTATTTGGAAAATAATCTGACGACAGGGGCATTCACTCACGATCGCGTCGCCCTCCTCAACATCCTCTGCTCCCAAGCTGCCATCTCGCTGGAAAACGCCCGCTTGTATCAGCAATCTCAACAGCTTTATCAACAATCTCAGGATTATGCTCAAAAACTTGAGCAGTCTATCCAGGATCTCAAACAGATGCAACTGCAATTGGTGCAGGGTGAAAAGATGTCTGCTCTCGGAAATTTAGTCGCAGGTGTAGCCCACGAAATTAACAATCCGGTAGGCTTTATCGCCGGTAACTTGCAACCTGCTCAAGAATACGTGGGGGATTTATTCAATTTGATTGATTTGTATCAAGAAAAATTTCCCAATCCGGGAGTGGAAATTGAAACAGAAATTGAAGATATGGACTTGGAGTATTTGCGAGAAGATTTGCCCAAATTGATTGGCTCGATGAAGGAGGGAGTCGAGCGCATTCGCAATATCAGTACGAGTTTGAGAACGTTTTCGAGGGCAGATAGCGATCGACCAGTTTCTTTCAATATTCATGATGGACTCGAAAGCACTCTGCTAATTCTCAAACACCGTTTAAAAGCCAGCGAGTTCCGCCCTGCCATTGAAATTGTGAAAGAGTATGGTAACTTGCCCCTAGTAAAATGCTTTCCCGGACAGTTAAACCAGGTATTTATGAATATACTGGCCAATGCCATTGACGCTCTGGAAGAGTCAAATAAGGGGCGGAGTTTTAGTGAAATTAAAGCCCTACCTAATCAAATCACGGTTCAAACTGCTCTGAGCGAAGACAAAAAGCAGGTTTTGATTCGGATTAAGGATAATGGAGTGGGGATGTCGGCCCAAGTCCAGGAAAACATCTTTAACCACTTATTCACAACCAAGCCTGTGGGTCAAGGAACCGGATTAGGATTGTCGATCGCTCACCAAATTGTTGTGGAAAAACATGGAGGTACGTTACTCGTGAATTCTTCTTTGGGGCAGGGTTCGGAGTTTGTGATTTCTATTCCGGGGTGAGCATTTCGTAGTAGGGTTTAGCGCAATTAGCTCAGTTTAGTAAGAAGAAACATACGGATATTCCGGGTTTCTAGACACCCATGCGTTTAGAAGTGAAATAGTGAGTTGTAAGCTGTGAAACGTAATTTGTCCTCTTGGCGCCCAATATTGTCAGTCTCGATTTTACCCGTACTGGCGATCGCCCCGTCTTTAGTCTGGAATCAACCCGGAAGAGCACAACAGGGGGAGAGGGCTGGGCTGATTCATGCTTCGAGAGCTCGCCAGGGAATGAATTCCCTGGCTGATAGCGAAAGTCGGTTAAAACCGACTGAAATATTGACAGATAGTTCTCTTGAGAGAACTTCAGCTATGAGACAGGGGTTGAAACCACTGTCGGACTATAAGTTTTTGGCTCAATCTGTACCGCCCTCTTCGATAATTAGACAAGGCCGCCAAGTGTCCCTAAACGGCAGCATTCTGCCCCTAGCTTGGACTCAGCAGCCGGCAAACAGCACTTCTGGGAATTTCCGAACTTGGATTGCTGATGTGGGATTGATGCAAAGTGCGGGAGTGGATTTGGTTAGCAGCGCCGACAGTGCCAAACAACCGGTGCAGTGGTTTTCGGTATCTTTAACCGGCGCTCAAAGCTTAGCAGCACGGGCAACAGGCCCGTATCGTTACTTAGATGTTACAGATTTTGCTAGACTTGCGGGCTGGGAGATATCTGCTGATGGGAATATTCTAAAAATTACTTCTCAAACTGCAACTGTTACCGGAATTCGGCAAGCACAAATAGAATCGGGCGATCGCATTGTTGTAGATATCGATCGACCGGCCCCTTGGCAAGTCAACTTTGTCAATAAACCAAGCCCGTCGCCGACACCCACACCCAACCCCCCGGACGACCCCACAAAGCCCGCTATCCCACTGCCAAACCTCCGCGCAGCACCAAACCTCGAAACACCAGACGACCCGACCAAACCCGCCCTGCCACTGCCAATAACGCCCGCAGCGCCGATCGCCGGTCAAGAATGGTCGATCGCGATCGATGCCAAAATCGATCCCGCGATAATTCAGCAGACTTTCTCAACCAGCAAACAATTGCTATCACTAAAAGTCGAACCTGACGGCGCTCAAACTAAAGTCAAAGTGACGATTCCTTTAGGTTGGCGGCCGCAAGTTTTCAGCCTGGGAAATCCCAATCGATTAGTGATCGACATTCGGCCAGATTCGTTAGTAGAAAAAAACATTGTTTGGGCGCCGGGTGTAGAGTGGCGGCAGCAGTATCAGAATTTAGGAACGGCTCGTTTTCCAGTAGTTTGGCTAGAAGTTAATCCGCGTCAAGCTGGTGTAAAAATTCGACCAATTCTCAGCAATCCGCCTGCCGTTCAAGGCACTGCACCTTTATTGCAAACAGCAGAAGTTTCGGGTGCAGGTGCGGCGATTAATGCAGGGTTTTTCAATCGGATAAATCGGTTAGCTTTAGGGGCAATTCGGCGCGACAATAAATGGCTTTCGGGGCCGATTTTGAACCGGGGGGCGATCGCCTGGAACGATCGCGGAGAATTTGCGATCGATCGTTTAACTTTGCAAGAAACTGTGATAACTCCTGCCAATCAACCTTTACCCGTTTCTCACCTCAATAGTGCCTACGTACAACCGGGGATCGGTCGCTACAATTATGATTGGGGAACAACTTATACTCCGTTGTCTGGCAATGAAATAGTTGTGACAGTTGCGGGCGATCGAGTTGTCAGCCAATCCCCCGGAGGTGCGCCGGGAACAACAAGTTTTCCCATTCCAGCTAACGGTTATATTTTGGCTTTGCGTTCCGATTTTTCCCCTGCCTCTCAATTCACTACCGGTACATTATTGCGTCTAGAAACTAACACTTTTCCTGCTGACTTTAACCGTTTTCCGTACATTCTCGGCGGTGGGCCGGTGTTGGTACAAAACAGTCAAGTGGTGCTGGATGCTAAGGCGGAAGGGTTTAGCGAGGCGTATGTTCGACAGACAGCAATTAGAAGTGCGATCGGGCGAAATGCTGCGGGGAATTTGCTGATTGTAGCCGTGCACAATCGCGCGGGCGGGGCGGGGCCAAATTTCGCAGAACTGGCGCAGATATTGCAGCAAATGGGTGCTGTGGAGGCTTTAAATTTGGATGGGGGAAGTTCGACGAGTTTGTATTTGGGAGGTAGTTTGCTCGATCGACCTCCGTCAACTGCTGCGAGAGTTCATAATGCGATCGGTATTTTTATTCAACCATAAACCGTACCACCACCGAACAAACTCAAAAAACTCTTAGCCCCCCCTTAGCAAGGGGGGGTTGGGGGGGTTAAAAAACCATAAGACAACAAAAAAATCCTATATAACAATGACAAAACTCTACAACAGACCCTCAGAAAAATTCAAGCGACAGAAGCTTCGCACAGAAATGACAGAAGCTGAAAAGCGACTCTGGGAACACATTAGAAACAGACGGCTTGAGAATTGTAAATTTCGCAGACAATATAGTGTAGCCGCATTTGTGCTAGATTTCTACTCACCGGAAATCAAGTTAGCACTAGAAGTTGATGGTGACAGCCATTTTGTAGATGGCGCTGTAGAATATGATGCAGAAAGGCAGACCTTTATTGAGTCGGCAAGGATTAAATTTTTGAGGTTTACTAATGAGGATGTTTATCATAATTTGGAGGGGGTTTTAGAGGTTATTGTAGAGGGGATTAAATCGCTGAGAATATCGGGTGTTTTACCCCCCCAGCCCCCCCTTGCTAAGGGGGGGAGTAAGAGTTAGAAAGGTAGATTAGATTCAATCGTTGAGAACATCGGGTATTTTACCCCCCCCAGCCCCCCCTTGCTAAGGGGGGGAGTAAGAGTTAGACCCTTGCTAAGGGGGGGAGTAAAAGTTTCTATAATCCCAAATAAAGTGGCTTTTTTGTATGTGATGATAACGGGATATTCCCGCGATTTTTGCAGGATTAAAACCAGTTTTTGGCGGTTTTGCCACAAAATGATGCGGTTCCTGTGCCCGATCGCACTTCGGCAATTCCTCAACCGCTAGCCACAGTTATCGATCGCGCTTTAATTGACAATCCAGAAATTTATTATAAAAGTGCAGCGGAATTTAAACAAGCCCTATTCAATCGTATATCGTAATTTATGGTTCGACTACCAATAGGTTTTCAGAAACCCGGTTTCTTCAAGAAACCGGGTTTCTTGGTATTCTCAATCTGCCATCACAGACAGCACATACTCTCCTTGATTTACTGACTGATTGGTCGAAACATCAAAAATGAAAACATCCGACTCAGCACCAACATCAACCAAACTCGGAAATTTCCCATTCTTATTAAAGCTGAGAATTTGATAAAGCCGATCGCCCTTTTTGACACAGCTTCCCAATTGCACTCGATTTTGAATCATCCCGCCCGCCGGCGCGTAGTATTTGAACACCGAATTCTTGGCGGTGAAAATAACTTGATGATTCGCAGTTTCCGGCAAAGGAAATCCATCTATTTTCAATAAACCCTTACTTGCTAAGTAATTTTTGATGCCCCGCAAGCCATTCGCCACCGACTCGGGATTCATTTCCATCCCCGAACCTAATTCTAAAGTCCAAGCTTCCACATCAAATTTGAGTGTACTTCCCAACTGGGCCAAAATCTTCTCCAAAGCCAGCCAAGGCTTGAGAAACGCCTCGTCAAAAGCATCGCCATCGTACTCGTTCATCAAGATTGCCCGATCGAGCAAAAAAGCTTTTGCACTCTCCTCGCGGGAATTAAAACAGTAAAGGTAATCTAAACTTTGATTCGTAGAACTGTGCAAATCCAGCACATAGTCAGCATCCAAACACAAAGATTGTAGCTGATATCGGTAAAATTCGCTGTAGGGGCGGCAGCTAGGAGCGTTAATTTTTGCCAACTCTTTCGCAAAACTCAAAGCAATCGCTTTTCTGTAATTAACTTTGACAGTATCAGCATCGAGATGGAGGTGAGACTTAGCAAAACCCAGAATATCTTCCCCTTGTTTTTCAAAATCCCAGAAAATCCGGTTCCAATTTACCCCATCATAAAGATTGTAACGACCAGGGGAAAAATGGTGCGATCGCTGGCTCACACCCACAGGATTACAAACAGGAACTAGCAAAATTTCCCCGATTAACTGGCTGCTGTCCAAAGACATTAAAAACTCAATTAATTGGTAAATCACAGCATTACCGCTAATCTCAGCGCCGTGGAGGTTAGATTGGAGATAAGCTTTTTTGCCTGGAATCGCACCTTGGAACTGATAGACTTGCAGTGAAAGCCGATCGCCCGAAGCAAGCTGCACCACAGGAATAGTCGAAATAACTGGAATCATAGAGAAGGAAACGGGGAATGGGGAATGGGGAATTGGGCATGGGGCATGGGGCATGGGGCATGGGGCATTGGTAACTGGTAATTGTTACTAATGACTAATGACAACTGCCAACAGACTTATTCCTTCCTAGCCGATTTGGTGGCGAAGGTTTAAAATCAATACAGTCCTCTGCTGATTTGCTTTTAGCAAGCAAGATTTCAGCATACTTACCCTGAAACCTGATAATAATCCTTGTGCCAGACACTGCCCAGAACCGCCCAGAGCTGGATCTGAAGACCATATTTCCATTCGAGCTAGATAACTTTCAGAGAGAGGCGATCGCCGCCCTCGATGCAGGTAAATCCGTTGTTGTGTGCGCTCCCACAGGCTCTGGGAAAACGTTAATCGGCGAATACGCCATCCATCAAGCACTCTCCAGGAAGCGGCGCGTCTTCTACACAACTCCCCTCAAAGCTCTGTCTAACCAAAAGCTGCGCGACTTCCGCAGTCAATTTGGAGACGACAACGTAGGTTTGCTGACGGGCGACATCTCCGTCAATCGAGATGCGCCCATTTTGGTGATGACTACCGAAATATTTCGGAATATGCTCTACGGTACGCCGATCGGAGAAGTCGGTACTTCCCTCACCGGAGTCGAAACCGTGGTGCTCGACGAGTGTCACTACATGAACGATCGGCAGCGTGGTACCGTCTGGGAAGAATCGATCATCTACTGTTCGAGCGAAATTCAACTTCTCGCCCTCTCAGCAACCGTTGCCAATAGCGACCAACTCACAGACTGGATTAACAAAGTCCACGGGCCCACAGAGCTCGTCTACTCAGACTTTCGGCCAGTGCCGCTGCAATTCCACTTCGCCAATCAAAAAGGGATATTTCCCCTGCTAGACGAGACCGGCAAAAGAGCTAATGTCCGGTTAGTCCCCAAAAAGAAGGGGCAAAAAGTAGAAAGAGGCAGCATCCCCACTCCGAGTTTGACCGATGTTTTGGCTCGGTTGGACGATCGAGATATGCTACCAGCAATTTACTTCATCTTCAGCCGTCGCGGGTGCGACCAAGCAGTCGCAGAAGTCGGCAATTTCTCCCTGGTTAACGAAGCCGAAACAGCCGAACTCAAACGCATCATTGACGATTTTTTACAGCGAAACCCAGAAGCAGAACGCTTCGGTCAAAAAGAAGCACTTTTAAAAGGCATCGCGGCCCACCACGCAGGCATTTTGCCCGCTTGGAAAGGTTTAGTAGAAGAACTCTTTGGCAGAGGTTTGATTAAAGTCGTATTTGCCACCGAAACCCTAGCAGCCGGGATTAATATGCCCGCTCGCACCACAGTTATTTCCACCCTGTCCAAGCGCACGGACAAGGGACACCGACTGCTAAACGCTTCAGAATTCCTGCAAATGGCCGGTCGGGCGGGTCGGCGGGGCATGGACAAGCTGGGGCACGTGGTCGCAGTTCAGACGCGCTTTGAAGGCGCAAAAGAAGCCTCGTATTTGGCAACAGCCAAAGCCGACCCCCTCGCCAGTCAGTTTACTCCGAGCTACGGCATGGTGCTGAATTTGCTGCAAACACACACTCTCGATGAAGCTCAAGAGTTGGTAGAGCGGAGTTTTGGCCAATACCTGTCTACCTTGTACTTGCAGCCGCAGCAAGAAGAATTAGACCGATTGCAAACAGAATTGGCGGTGCTGGAAAAGTCCCTGGCGGCAGGAGGAAATGTCTCCACCCTGGAAAAAGAGCTCGCCCATTACGAAAAATTGCAGGGAAGACTCAAAGAAGACAAACGTTTGCTGAAAACTTTATTGCAGCAAGCTGAAGAAGCCAGATTTAAGGAAATGTCCGTAGCTGTGGCTTTTGCAGTGCTCGGCACGGTTCTGAGTCTCAAAGGTAAGCACGTTCCGACAGCTAAACGATCGCACACAAATCCTGTACCCGCCGTACTGGTTGCCAAAATCGCAGGTTCCGGCCAAGCACCAAATTTGGTGTGCTTGGGCAAAGATAACCGCTGGTATGTCGTCGCCATTAGCGATGTCGCTAGCCTGCACGCCGAATTACCCCGCTTGAGCGTTGCAGATACCTTGAACCCGCCGTCGGAAATGCCCCTGAGACTGGGCCAGTGCCGCTTGGGAACTGAAGAAACTGCTTCAATTGCTGCATCGATCCCACAATTGCCGACACCGGAACCGAGCCCAGAGGCGATCGAGCAACAGCGGAAAATCGCAGCCGTAGAAGCTAAGCTAGAAACTCACCCGGTTTTAGAATGGGGCAATCCCGGTACTTTGCTCAAACGCCAGCGCCGCCGGGAAGAATTGAAAAAAGAAATCCGCAAAAGCGAAGAAGACTTAGAAAAGCAGAGAGCTCGCTACTGGGAGGAATTTCTCAACTTAATCGACATCCTGCTGAATTTCGGCTGCTTGGAAAGAGTAGTTTCGGCAAATGTAAAGCGAGATGACTCCTCCGGCAGGTTGGTACCCACAATCTTGGGCCAAGCTTGCGCCGCCATTCGCGGCGATAACGAACTGTGGCTGGGTTTGTCCCTGATGTCTGCAGAGTTTGACGAACTCGACCCCCACCACCTCGCTGCTGCTTGCGCGGCCTTAGTTACAGAAGTTTCTCGGCCCGACAGTTGGACTCACTACTCGCTGTCGCCAGAAGTTTTGGCACCTTTGGACAATCTGCAAAAAGGCTTGCGCCGCCGATTGTTTCAAGTGCAGCGCAAGCACGATTCTGCAATCCCGATTTGGCTGGAACGGGATTTAGTGACTTTAGTCGAGCAGTGGGCTCTAGGCGTTGAATGGCTGGAACTGATTAGCCATACGAGTTTGGATGAAGGGGATGTGGTGCGGATTTTGCGCCGGACTTTGGATTTCTTGTCTCAGATTCCTCATGTTCCTCATGTTTCCGATTCTTTGCGGAGGAATGCTTGTCGGGCGATGCAGTTAATCGATAGATTCCCGGTGAATGAAGCTGCAACTTAGAAAAGTGTTGACTGTTGACTGTTGACAGTTGACTGTTGGCTGTTGACAGTTGGCTGTAAGCTGTGTGGCATCTAAATTGTATTTGGGGTTTTTCAACCCAAATGCACCCAGGTTTGTAATCTAAAATCGTTTCCGGTGGCATCGGTATTGTTCAAATGCCAAAATGTCCAAACAGTCAACTGTCAACTGTCATGAGGAATAGATCCAAAATCTAAAATCCAAAATCTAAAATCCAAAATCTAAAATCGATCGATCGCACTTTTTCCTGATTCAGGTTGCAGGGCAGGATAGACAATTGTATGGTGCGGATCGATCGCTCTTAATTGTTATTAAATTTTTCTTTAGCGGTGTGGTGAGTAATTCTCATATTTATGCAACAAATCAATAAGCCTGATCAACTGCCGGATGCCTGCTCCCAGGCTAAAAAATTGCGCTTTTTCACTTTCTTGCAAAGAGTCTTAATTGGAACTCTAGCGAGTACATTACTCAATCTCTTCATCCTATTTCCCTCTCCGAGTTTCGCAGAAGTAGTTCTGGGCGTTGTTCGCAGTTCCGAGAATTCTCCCGACTGGGTAAAGATTACCACGCGCCTCTGGGAAAGTGGCATTGCTTACAAACCAATCAATCTCGAAGAAATCAAAAGTACGGCGGATTTAACAGGCGTTAACGTGCTGTTTTTACCCAACATTGAAACTTTGACTCCGACGCAAATTAAAGTTTTAGAAGCTTGGGCATCCCAGGGCGGCCGCTTGATTGCTTCGGGCCCCGTCGGCCGCAGTTCCCCGGCTTTGGTGCGCCAATCTTTGCGATCGCTCCTAGGGGCCTATTGGGCTTTTCCGTTAACCCAACCCGCGACTCCGCAACCGCGCAGCCGCTGTCGGGATCTCGCTTGCACTACTTCTAGCAGTTGGATGCCACCCGAACAAAAAAATGCCTCAGTCCAAGGCGGTGTCTTGATTCCGGCTGATGCGAATAGTCAAACTATTGCTACTTGGAAAGATAGTTCCGGTTCCTCCGCAGCCATCGCCACCGATCGCGCTACCTATCTCGGCTGGCGCTGGGGTAGCGACG
Source organism: Microcoleus sp. AT3-D2 (assembly GCF_036705715.1). Classification (NCBI taxonomy): domain Bacteria; kingdom Bacillati; phylum Cyanobacteriota; class Cyanophyceae; order Oscillatoriales; family Microcoleaceae; genus Microcoleus; species Microcoleus sp. AT3-D2. The sequence continues at coordinate 42,080 of NZ_JAUBVE010000029.1, forward strand.
GTTCGGCAAATGTAGATAAGGCTTGGCTGCAAGCCTCGATCGCCCGCTGGGGAGGCACAATCGCTTCGCAGCCTGTAGCGCCGCCCACTACTGCCGCGACCCCACTGCCAACTCCCCCCTCAAGAGTCACTAGAAACAGCCCTAGTTTGCCGCGTAGTAACCCGCTGAGCCGACTTTCTCCCTCTGGCTCGGTTCCCGATTCAGTACCTGCAACTTTTACAGACCCTTCCGATCAGTCGGCGCCACCCGGTTTGGACGTGCAGCCAAATTCCAATAAGCCGATCGTCAGCATTGAAGCGTACTTGATGCGCCAAGAACTCACTAACCTCCTCGGCCGGTTTGAAAGCGCCCTGACAGCATCTAATTCAGCCAATACCGCCATCAATCTCAATGCTGCTACCTCCCCTCAACTGGTGGCTGCAGAACAGGGCGGAGGCGGCCCGGCAGCCAGCCGCCCCCCTGTTCTGCAAGCGATCAGGGGACGGGCGATCGCCCAAGCGCGGCAGGTTTTGCAAACTTTCGACCAACTCCTGCAACAGCAAAACTACGCCGAGGCTAGAAAGCAGTGGGTGGAAGCGCGGCAGTTGCTGTGGCAAAATTACCCGAAGGAAGGACAGCGCGTTGGGGCGGAAATTCGGGCGGTTTGGCTCGATCGCGGGACGATCGTCGCGGCACGATCGGAACAGGGTTTGGCGGCAGTGTTCGATCGACTCGCCGCCGCCGGTATCAATACTGTTTTCTTTGAAACATTGAATGCCGGATATACGATTTATCCCAGTCAAGTTGCACCGCAACAAAATCCCCTGACTGTTGGCTGGGACCCGCTAGCATCTGCGGTTAAATTAGCCCACGAGCGAGGCATAGAACTGCACGCTTGGGTCTGGGTTTTTGCCACAGGAAATAAGCGCCACAATACTTTAATTGGCCAGCCTAGTTCTTATCCCGGCCCAGTGCTTTCCGCTCATCCACAGTGGGCAAATATTGACAATAAAGGACGCACGCAAAATCCTAACGATGGTAAATTTTATCTAGATCCAGCGAACCCGGAAGCGCGGAATTATTTGCTGCGAATTGTCAGCGAAATTGCCAATAACTACAAAGTAGATGGGGTACAGTTAGACTATATTCGCTATCCTTTTCAAGATGATAATGCGAATTTTACTTACGGTTACGGTATTGCGGGGAGGCAGCAATTTAAGCAGTTGACTGGTGCAGATCCGGTGAATATTTCCCCTAGGAACGGCAGTTTGTGGCGGCAGTGGGTTGAGTTTAAAACTAATCAAATTAATAGTTTTGTAGCTGAAGTTTCTCAGCTTTTGCGACAGAATTATCCGCGCACAATTCTTTCGGTGGCAGTGTTTCCGCACCCGGAAAGTCAGCGGATTTACAAAATCCAGCAAAATTGGGAAGTTTGGGCTCGTCAGGGCATTGTAGATTTGATTGTGCCGATGACTTATGCTTTGGATACGAACCGACTTCAGCGCATCACCGAACCGCTGGTAAATGAACAAATTCTGGGTTCGGCTTTGATTTCTCCGGCGGTTAAGTTGTTGACTCTCCCGGAAGTTGTGGCGATCGACCAAATTCAAGCTTTGCGCGATTTGCCGACTGGGGGCTATGCTATTTTTGCGGTGGAAAGTATCAGCAGCGGGATGCAGGGTTTTTTTAACCGCACTCAAGGCACGCCAGTGCGTTCCACTTCTGCAGCGGAGCCGATTCCTTACCGACAGCCGTTTGCGGCGGCGGCTTCGCGGTATACTGCTCTCAAGCAGGAATGGAGTTTTTTGTTGGCTAACAATCAGTTGCGGGTGTCGGAATCTGAACTAAAAGTTTTGCAAAGTCGATCGGAGGAATTGGCCCAAGCTTTGAGTAAGTTGGCGGCAAATCCTTCTACGGAAAGTTTAGCAACTACTAAAAGATTGTTAAGGGGTTTTCAATCTCAATTTCAATCTTCGATGCGTTTGCATTCTGCTGAAAATAGCTATCAGGTGCAAACTTGGCAAAATCGTTTGGAGAGTTTGGATATGCTGTTACGTTACGGCGAAAGGATGGAGTTGAATCGCAGGTAAATACAGATTTTTCGGGTGTGTGCTGCTGTGGATAGTGCGATCGTGCTAACATTTGGGCGATCGTACTCTAATTAATAAAACTTACGCACGTACTAAGATTTTGTGTCCTGGCGAACGTAGTGAAGCAATCTCAAACCCTTGATTTAACGCCCTTGAGTGCGTAAGTCCTGATTAAGTTAGTTCGCGATCCACGGGTAATCCTCACCTTGTTGTTTTCACAGCAATACTTCGTTCGAGCCTGCAGATGCAGTAAAAAACCCGGTGGTTGAGCGAAATCGAAACCCGCTGTCTTGGGTCGGAGTGCGATCGCGAACTGTAAGTTTGTAAGTAGGTCATCGCAAAATAACCATAGTATCTTATCAGGGAGGGTTGAGTTAAGATCCATGATCAAAGCGAGTAGATGAGTCCTCTCACCCGCCCGAACCATGTAAGGTTTATTTGCACCTACTTAGTGACGACGGAAGTCCTCAAAACCCTTAAAGGTCGATAGAAAACAATTTGACGGTGAGTGATTAACCCGATTTGATATTACTCGCTCGTCTCTCGCTCCAATATTTTAACATCTACTAATTTCAACTGCCACTTTTAATTAATTTTAGGATGAATATGTTTTCTAAACCCCTCAATCGTTTGGCTACAAAAATTATCGGCAAAGCTCCATTACAAACCGTGCTCGTGGTTCCTTTTTTAGTCCAAATTGTCGGCACGGTAGGACTTGTAGGTTGGCTATCTTTCCAAAACGGTCAGCGGGCAGTCAACGATGTTGCCGCTCAGTTGCGGGGAGAAATTAGCGATCGCATCAAAGACCGCATGGAACATTATATGTCAATTCCCCACATTGTAAATTACCTGAACCTTCAATCGATAAAATTGGGACAGTTGAACCTAGAAGACCAGCAAAAACTCGAACATTATTTCCTCAAACAAATTCAATATTTTGATTCTATCAGTATCATTTACACAGGCAAAGAAAATGGAGAACATTCGGGAGCAATCCGCACTAAAGATGGGACTTTGATATCGGCTGCTGACAGCTCTACTGGCAATAAATTAGCTCGATATACTGCGGACTCTCAGGGGAACCGCGTTCAATTAGTGCAAATTTCACCCAACATTTACGACCCGCGAACTCGCCCTTGGTACATAGCTGCGGCTGCGGGCAAAAAACCTATTTGGACTCCTATTTATACAGATTTTTTGACTAGGGAACTGGCAATTACTGCTGCTTTGCCTATCTACGACGATGCTGGCAAATTGTTAGGAGTAGCTGGCAGCGATTTGCTGTTTTCCCGAATCAAAGAATTTTTGGTTAGCCTCAAAATTGGCAAATCAGGACAAACTTTTGTCATGGAGCGATCAGGGATGTTAATTGCTACTTCAACGGCGAGTCAAGAATTCGTGGTGGAAGGTAAAGAAACAAGACGCATTAAAGCTTCAGAAAGCGAGAATCCGGTAATTAGCCAAACTGCACAACATTTAGATAAATCCTACGACAGCTTAGCTAAAATCAATAATTCTCAACAACTTACTTTTGATGTTGATGGCAAGCGAAATTTTGTTCAGGTAGCTCCTTTTAAAGACGATCGAGGGTTGGATTGGCTGATTGTAGTAGTTGTACCCGAATCTGACTTTATGGAGCAAATTAACGCCAATACGCGCACGACTTTTTTGCTGTCGGTTGCAGCTTTGATTGCGGCGACAATTCTGGGAATTCTTACTGCTAAATGGGTGGTTCAGCCTATTTTAAAATTGAATGCGGCGGCGAAAGCTTTGGCGCGGAATGAATGGGATACAAAGCTCACTCTGAATCGCGAAGATGAACTCGGAGAACTTGCCACTGCTTTTAACAGCATGGCCGATCAATTGCAGCATTCATTTACTTCTCTGTCGGAAAGCGAAAACCGAGTAAAACAATTTTTCAATGCAGTACCGCTAGGGATTTTTATTGCAGATCCCAACGGTCAACCTCACTACATTAACCCTACCGGAGAGCAACTTTTATCTCAAGGAATTGTACCAGCAGATTCCGAAAGTTTACGTCAATCCTACCGAGTTTATTTAGCTGGCACTCAGGAAATTTACCCGGCGGAACGCGACCCAATTTTAAATGCTTTGCAGGGTAAAAGTGTAATTGTTGATGACATTGAAATTTCCTCAACTGACAAAACTGTTCCCTTACAAGTTTGGGGAACTCCTATTTATGACGCTCAAGGAAATATTATCTACGGGATGTGCGCTTTTCAAGATATTACAGAACGCAAACTAGCCGATAAAGTATTAAAGGAATACAACGACAATTTAGCAGCGCAAGTTGCAGAACGTACCGCCGATCTTGCTAAGGTACAAGAAAAGTTTTCTAAAGCTTTCCGTTTAAGTCCTAATGCAATTACCCTGACTAGAATTAGCGATGGTCGCCACATAGAAGCCAATGAGAGCTTTTGTCGGATGATGGGTTACAGTCACGAAGAAATTATTGGAAAAACAGCGGTAGAACTCAATTTCTGGGCTAGTTTGGGAGAGCGCGATCGCATGATTAAAATGTTAAAAAATAAGACGGCTCTTCACAATTATGAGCTGAGGTTTCGCAATAAAAAGGGTACAGAAAGAACTGCACTGCTGTCGATAGAAACCATCGATATTGACGGAGAAGCTTGTTTTTTGTCGATTTCTAGCGATATTACCGAGCGCCAAAAAGCCGAAACTGCACTCCGGGAAGCAGAAGAAAAGTACCGCAATATTTATGAAAATGCTTTGAATGGAATTTTTCAAACTGCTATTGACGGGAAATATATCAGCGCTAACCCCGCTTTAGCTAACATCTACGGTTACGAATCGCCTGCAGATTTAATAGCAGCACAGCCGAATTTCAATAACCAGCTTTACGTGAAACCCAACCGCCACGACGAATTTGCAGCGCTGATGAACGAGTACGGGATACTATCAAACTTTGAATCGGAAATTTACCGCAAAGATGGCAGCATAATCTGGATTTCGGAAAATTGTCGCGCTGTCTGTGATGAAGCAGGAACTCTACTTTACTACGAAGGTTTTATTAAAGATATTACTGATAACAAACAAGCGGAAATCAAAATGCAGCAGGCGAAAGAAGCGGCCGAAGCAGCAAACAAAGCGAAGAGTACCTTTCTCGCCAATATGAGTCACGAATTGCGATCGCCACTGAACGCGGTCATCGGCTTTGCTCAAGTCATGATCCGCAGTAAAACTTTGTCTCAGGAAAATCAAGAAGATGTCGGAATTATCCTGCGGAGTGGCGAACATTTACTGGCTTTAATTAACCAAGTTTTAGACTTGTCAAAAATCGAAGCCGGACGCACGACTATTAATTCAAAAAGCTTCGATTTGTACCAACTAATCGACGATTTAGAAGATATGTTTGCTCTCAAAGCTGAGCAAAAAGGTTTGCAATTAATCTTCGACAGAGACGCAGAAGTTCCCCATTACATTTGTACTGATGAAGTTAAATTGCGACAAGTGTTAATTAATTTACTCAATAATGCAATTAAATTTACTTCAGAAGGGGGAGTCTCGGTGCAAGTCAAAGCAGGAAGGCGGAATATACATAAAAACAGCACTGACCAATTGCCCGGCCGCTACTGGCTGCACTTTGAAGTTCAAGATACTGGTGCCGGCATTGCTGCTGAGGAAATCCATCAGTTGTTTGAAGCATTCGTGCAGACGAAAACAGGTAAAGATTCTCAGGAAGGAACGGGTTTAGGTTTAGCTATTAGTCGCCAGTTTGTGCAATTAATGGGAGGTGAAATTACTGTTAGCAGCGAGATCGGAAAGGGTGCAGTATTTCAGTTTGACATCCAAGTTCATCTGGTTGAAGCTAGTGATATTGAAAGCAAAAAAACTCAACGTCGAGTTGTTGCCCTCGAACCGAATCAGCCGAGTTATCGCTTGCTAATTGTGGACGACAAACCTTTGAACCGCCAACTGTTAGTAAAACTTCTCAGTCCACTCGGATTTGAGTTGAGAGAAGCGAATAACGGTAAAGAAGCGGTTGATATTTTTATGGAGTGGGAACCGCATCTGATTTGGATGGACATGAGAATGCCTGTCATGGACGGCTATGAGGCAACGAAACAGATTAAAACTACAACTGGCGGGCAAGCAACGGCGATTGTGGCCCTAACTGCTAGCGTTTTGGAGGAAGAACGGGCGGTGATTCTTTCGGCGGGTTGTGATGATTTTATGCGGAAACCGTTTCGAGAGGAGGATATCTTTGTGGCAATGGGAAAACATTTAGGAGTACGCTATATTTATGAAGATCCAACCGCAGTAAGTGCCGCAGGTGTAGAGGAGTCAAGTCAGGAGGTGCTGACACCGGAGGCTTTTGCCTCTCTTTCTCCAGACTGGATACCCCAATTCAAGCAAAGTATTTTGAGTGTGGACATGGAGGCGATCGCAACTTCGATCGCACAAATCGGCACTGTCAATCCCTCTCTTGCGGGCAAGCTTCAAGATTGCATAAATAATTTTGAATATGACAGAATTTTGAACATAATCGAACTCACCGAGAAACAGTAAATATCCGATGACTTCAACTTTACCTAGAACCAATCGAGCTAATATTTTAGTAGTAGACGATACGCCAGAAAATCTGCGACTGCTGGCAGGAATTTTGAGCGAAAAAGGCTATCAAGTTCGCCCCGTACCCAATGGCAAGCTAGCATTGTCGGCCGCTCAAAAAATACCTCCGGATCTAGTGCTGCTGGATATTATGATGCCGGAAATGGATGGCTATCAAGTTTGCCAGCAACTCAAAGCTTCTGAAATTACCAAAGACATTCCTGTTATTTTTATTAGTGCGATCAATGACGTGCTAGATAAAGTTAAAGCTTTTGCAGTTGGCGGAGTTGACTTTATTACTAAACCGTTTCAGGTTGAAGAGGTTTTAGCCCGGATAGAAACTCATTTAAAAATTTGTTCACTGCAACAAACTTTGCAAGAGAAAAATCAAGATTTGGCAACGGCGCTGCACCAACTGCAAGCCACCCAAGAGCATTTGATTCAATCGGAAAAAATGGCAGCCCTGGGACAACTGATTGCCGGCATTGCCCACGAAATCAATACCCCCTTGGGCATTATAGGTTCCTCTATTAATAATATAGCTAATTTCTCCGACGAGTTTTTAGAAAAATTTCCTGAAATTTATCAACAACTTTCTGACGAAAGCAAAGCTTATTTTTTAGCTTTACTGTACAGAGCAACCCATCAAGAAGTTCTCTTCACAAGCAGAGAGAAACGCAAATTTAAGCAGCAGTTGGCGGCGGATTTGATGGCAGAATCTGTTGAAAACTCCGAGGAAATTGCGGATACTTTAGTTGACATGGAAATCTACGAAAAAATAGAAGAGTTCTTGCCGCTTTTTACATCGCCGGATTGGGAAGTAGTTTTAAATAGTGCTTACCAGTTTGCGAGCTTTAAAAAAAGTATTAGCTTGATCCAAAGAGCGACAGCGAAGTCTGGGAAAGTAGTATTTGCCTTAAAAACCTACGCTCATTTTGATAGCCAACCAGAAAAAGTCCAGGCGAACTTACACGATGGCATTGAAACGGTGTTAACACTTTATCAAAATCAACTGAAACACGGTATAGAAGTAGTTAAAAATTATGGAGATTTATCCGACATTATGTGCTATCCAGATGACTTAAATCAAGTTTGGACAAATCTCGTTCATAATGCCCTGCAAGCAATGGATTATAAAGGTATTTTGACGATTGAAACTCGGCAGCAAGAGACAAAGATTTTTCTCAAGTTTACTGATAACGGCAAAGGTATTCCCTCAGAAGTTATTCCCAAAATTTTTCAGCCCTTTTTTACGACTAAATCTGCGGGCGAAGGTAGCGGTTTGGGATTGGATATTGTGAGAAAAATTGTGGAAAAGCACGAAGGCACAATTGCTGTAGATTCTGTACCGGGGCAGACAACTTTTACCGTCTCGCTGCCAATTTATTAAACAAAACTTACCTGCAGGGGGCTGATTCCCGGTGACACTCGTCGCTGTCTCCCTGACAAATACAAGATTTATTACAAGAAACCGGGTTTATCTTCGGAAGTCCTATTAAAATAAGATAGGGGACAGATATCCTGCATCCTTGCCCGAAATCAATAACGTAAAAGCAAGTCATGTCGGTAAACCTACTAAAATTTAAGCAGAGAGGAAAAGATGAATAAGCCTATAATTCTTTGCGTTGATGATGAACCGGATATCTTGAATAATCTCAAGATTCAGCTCAAAAAAGAATTTAAAAGTGATTATTTTTATGAATTAGCTGAAAGTGGTGATGAAGCTTTAGATTTACTGGAGGACTTTCAAGAAAAAGCTCAGGTTATTGTGGTTGTTTCTGATTGGCTGATGCCGGGAATTAAAGGTGATGAACTTTTAATTAAAATTCACCAAAAATATCCTAAAATTATTAAAGTGATGTTGACTGGACAAGCCGATGCAGCGGCTGTTCAGCGGGCAGTAGAAGAAGCAGATTTATACTGTTGTTTGTACAAACCCTGGCAAACCAAAGACTTAATAGAGACTATAAAATCTGGGCTGGCTAAGTTATGAAAAAACCTGTGATTGTTTGTATTGATGATGAACCTGACGTTTTGAATAGTTTAAAGATTGAACTGAAAAAGGCGATCGGCGATCGGTGTATAATTGAAACCGCTGAAGGGGGGGCTGATGCTTTAGAGTTGCTGGCAGATTTGCAGGCAGATGAATACGAGATTGCTTTGGTGCTTTCCGATTATATCATGCCGGATATTAAAGGGGATGAACTGCTCAGAAAAATTCACGAAAGCTCGCCGGAGACACTGACCATTATGCTAACGGGGCAAGCAGATTTGGAAGCCCTGAGTAATGCTATTAAGTATGCTAAATTGTACCGTTATATCCCTAAACCTTGGCAAAATGAAGACTTAAAATTAACTGTAGTAGAAGCAGTTCACAGTTATTTGCAAGATCAAAAGTTAACAGATGAAATTCATAAGCGGCAAGAAGTAAACGAGGAGTTAAAGCTAGTAAATGAGGCGCTGTCTGCGAGTGAAAGCCGCCTGAGTCAATTTTTAGAAGCTTTGCCAGTGGGGGTATCTGTTTATCATTCCGATGGTTCGATCGCCTATTTCAACCAGGCAGCGCGGGATTTGCTGGGTGCAGACACTATCCCGGAAAGCACTGCGGAACAATTAGCTGCCACTTATCAACTTTATGTTGCCAATACTGATGAGCTGTACCCGCCGGATAATCTGCCAATTTTGCGTGCACTGAAAGGAGAATCTGTCAAGGTTGACGATGTAGAAATCCGTCAAGATGGCCAAAGAATTGCGATCGAGATCAATACCACGCCGATTTTTGACGCTAGCGGAAATATTGTTTATGCGATCGCAGCTTTTCAAGATATTAGCGATCGCAAACAAGCCGAAAAAATACTAGCAGATTACCACCACACATTAGAAGCCCAAATTGACGAACGCACAGAACAACTGCAACAAGCCGCATTAGCTGCTGAAGCAGCAAACAAAGCTAAAAGCACGTTTCTTGCCAATATGAGCCACGAGTTACGCACCCCTCTCAATTCTATACTCGGCTTTGCACAAATCATGGAACCCAGCCCGGATCTTACTGTCGAAAACCAAGAAAATATGAGAATTATTCGCCGTAGTGGCGAACATTTGCTGACCTTGATCAATGAAGTCTTAGACTTGTCAAAAATCGAAGCGGGGCGGATGACGCTCAACCCGAAAAATTTCGACCTCTACCGCTTGCTTGACGATTTGCAAGATATGTTTCAACTGCGAGTACATAATCAAGAATTGCAGTTGCATTTCCAGCGCGATGCTGACGTTCCTCAGTACGTGCGAACCGATGATATTAAACTGCGGCAAGTGCTGATTAATATTTTGAGTAATGCGATTAAGTTTACGCAAACAGGCGAAATCATTTTAAGAGTGATAAAGTTAGAAGGATCGGGATTTATGGATTTATTGGATAGTCCCACAGCTTGCTTTGATACCACAAGAAGTATTCGGGATTTTTCGAGAACTAGCAGTGATTTTGCCAAGGTTGAATGGAGCGATGAGGCTGAGGATTCAACTGTGCCGGGTTTTTTCCTTCTATTTGAAATTGAAGATACAGGAGTTGGCATTGCTCCCGAAGAATTGGGCAATATTTTTAAGGCGTTTGTGCAAACAGCTTCCGGTCAAAAAATTCAGAAAGGCACGGGTTTAGGATTGAAGATCAGCCGTCAATTTGTCCGTCTGATGGGAGGAGAAATTGTCGTAGAAAGTCAACTGGAACTTGGCACCACTTTTAAATTTGAAATTCCAGTCAGTGCAGTTGATGCTGCTGAGCTTCCCGATCCGCAACTTAACCGCGAAGTTACTGGGTTGGAACCCAATCAACCGTGCTACCGGATTTTAATTGTGGACGATCGCGAAGACAACCGCCAACTTTTAGTCAAAATGCTTTCTCCTTTAGGTTTCGGGGTGGAACAAGCCACCAACGGCCAGGAAGCAATAGAAATGTGGGAAAATTGGCATCCGCACTTAATTTTGATGGATGTGCGAATGCCCGTAATGGACGGCTACGAAGCTACTAAACAAATTAAGGCTAGAATCAAGCAGAGAGAGCAAGAGGGGGAAATGAATATGTCCCATCCCGACTCCCCGATTCCAAAGATTATTGCTTTGACAGCTAGTACAATTGAAGGGAGGCAAGCGTTTGCTTTATTGGTCGGCTGCGACGATTTTATTAGCAAACCTTTCCGCAAAACAGATATATTTGATACCCTCACCAAACATTTGGGGGTGAAGTATCTCTACTCTAACTCAACGGACTTTATCTCAATAGGCGATCGAAATAATTTATCTGGCTCCTTCGCTAATGCTGCGCTTGCTTATTTACCTACACTTCCCGCAGAATGGATAGACAACATGAAGCAGGTAATCCGCAGTGCTGATTTTGACTTAATTGTCAAGACTATCGATGAAATAAGGGAGCCACATCCTGAATTGGCGGAAATCCTCCAGGGTCATCTCGATAATTTTGATTACCAGAAAATTCTCAATTTAATTGCCGAGGCGGAGGAATCAAATAATGCAGATCAAGGCGGAACAAACTGAAAACTATCAAGCCGATATTTTAGTAGTTGACGATACGCCAGATAATCTGCGTTTGTTGATTAGGATTTTGCAAAAAAATGGCTATAAAGTTCGACCAGTTACTAATGGTTTTTCGGCGTTAGATGCTATTCAATCTAGCGCACCAGATTTGATTTTACTCGATATTATGATGCCGGATATTGACGGCTACGAACTATGTAAAAAATTAAAATCACAATCGGAATTTAGGGAAATTCCCATCATTTTTCTCAGCGCGCTAGAAGAAGGAATAAATAAAGCAAAAGCTTTTGAAGTGGGCGGAGCCGATTATATCACCAAACCTTTTCAGGTGAAAGAAGTATTGGCGCGAGTGAGCAATCAACTTACTGTGCGTTCATTGCAAATGCAATTGCAAGAAAAAAATCAAAAATTGACGGCTCAAAATATCCAGTTGCACCAAGAAATCGCTGAACGCCACCAGGTGGAAATGGAAACAAGATTGCTGCTGGAGGCGACTCAAGCTATTAGCAAATCTGAGGATTTTGAGTCTGCTATAGATGTGATTTTAGGTTTAATTTGCAAAACTATTGAATGGAATCTGGGCGAAGCTTGGATTCCTTGCAGCGAGGGCTTTTTAAAATGCGCGACAGGCAGGTACGTCAGTGACTCCAGTTTTGCCCAATTCCGACAAACAAGTTGGCAGTTAATTTTTGCTCCTGGTGTGGGACTCCCAGGTAGGATTTGGCAGTCGCAGCAGTCTGAATGGATCGATGATGTTTCTACTGCACCGGAACAAGTTTTTTTACGAGCGGAAATTGCGATGACTGTGGGATTAAAAGCGGCTTTTGGGGTGCCAATTGTAGCGGACAATCAAGTGTTAGCTATTTTGATTTTTTATCGCGAAAAAGTTTTGAAATGTCAGCCGCGCTTGTTGGAATTAGTAAGCGCGGTTGCTACGCAGCTCGGTTCGTTGATTCAGCGAAAACAAGCTGAAGCAGCGCTGAAAGTGCAGCAAGGACAAACCGAGAAATTGCTGCTGAATATTTTACCGAAACCTATTGCGGATCGCTTGCAAAAAGAGCAAAAGTTGATAGCGGAGCATTTTGATGAGGTGAGCGTCTTGTTTGCTGATTTGGTGGGTTTTACAGAGTTTTCAGCTCACAAAAGTCCGACGCAGTTGGTAGAAATTTTGAACGGGATTTTCTCGGAGTTCGATAGGTTGTCTGAATTGCACGGGTTGGAAAAGATTAAGACGATTGGGGATGCTTACATGGTGGTTGGGGGTTTGCCGACGCCGCGGGAGGATCACTCTGAGGCGATCGCACTTTTAGCTTTGGAGATGCAGGCAGCATTGAGAAGGTTTAATGCCAAAATGGGAGAAAATTTTCAATTGAGGCTTGGAATTGACAGCGGTTCGGTGGTGGCTGGAATTATTGGAATTAGTAAATTTAGCTATGATTTGTGGGGTGATACTGTTAATGTTGCTTCACGTATGGAGTCTAACGGATTGCCTGGTAAAATTCAAGTAACGGCGGCGACTTACGAGCGTTTGAAAGAGCAGTTTGTTTTGGAAGAACGGGGTCATATCCCGATTAAAGGTAAAGGAAGAATGCTGACTTACTGGTTAATTGAAGAACAAAAGAAGTCTGTTGAGTTTTTTGATATTAATTTCAATTAATATGAAAAGTATACCGCATTTATACTTTCAGGAGGGCTAATCCTTTGCAAACACTTGAAACAAAATCGCCGACAGCATTGAAAAAAGTCCTGGTTATTTTAATATCACTGATAGCAGTAGCGGTACTGTCGATCGCTAGCTTTATCGCTATACCCGGAGAAAAAACAATGTTTGCTGGAACCAGACCTGCCAATATCGGAATTCAGTCAGGAAAACTCGCAGCATGCCCGAGTTCCCCCAACTGCGTCAGCAGCTTCAGTCAAGATGCCGAACACAAAATTGAACCTTTGGCATACACTTCGTCCGCTGCGGAAGCTATGGCAAAGCTCAAAGGGGCGATCGAGTCCTATGGGAAAACTAAAATTATCACTGCAACTGATAATTACCTCTATGCGGAGTTTACCAGTGCTTTGATGGGGTTTGTTGATGACGTTGAATTTTTGGTAGATGATGAAGCAAAAGTCATCCATGTGCGATCGGCTTCACGTCTGGGACAGTCGGATTTGGGAGTTAACCGCAGTCGGATAGAAGCTATCAGAACTCAATTCAATCAGCTCTGAACTTAAAATTTCTAGCTTTCCTGAAGCCCCTCTCCTACCAGATGAGGGGCTTTAATATTTGTGTTTTACTATGTAATGCTGATTTTTCACCACCTAGTTAACAATTATTAACAGTAGGCACACCGCAAAGGAAAAGGAGTATCCAACAAAGGGAGTAGGACACAGCAATGCCGTGTCCCTACGGTTGGCTTTGAGTTTTAATACTTGTTATAAGATTGACGATTGTAGAGTTTTACAATCTTTAAAATAGCTGAGTGCGCTACCACAGAAGAAGAGATGCCGTAGTATTCCTATAGTATTAAACAACCTAAATTATACACTTCTGACTTTAGGGAGAGGGAACTGAACGAATTAATTTCTACTATTAATGTAAGTAGAGCAAAGAGGAAAAAACACATGGCACTTCAAAAAATAGCAGACTTTTATCCTAATTATCAGGAAGAAATCTTTGCTGGAGACGACATCAAGGGATTTGATGTTTATGCTGGCGACTCTGATGAAAAAGTAGGCACGGTTTATGACGCTTTGGTTGATGACACTGGTCGTTTCCGCTATCTGGTAATTGACACCGGAATTTGGATTTTTGGCAAAAAAGTATTGTTGCCAATCGGCTCGGCTCGCTTCGACTACGGAGCCCATCGGGTCTACGCAACAGGCCTTCGCAACAAAGCTCAAGCAGAACAATTGCCGGCTTACAATGAATTAGAAGCAATAGATTACGATCGCGAAGAACAGGTAAGAGGCGTCTACCGCAATCAAGGAACTGCCGCTGCCCGCACTGCAACTCCTGCTAGCTACGATCGCAGCAGCTACAGCTACGATATGGACCGCCCCCTCTACGAAACCAACGAACAGCAGCACCAAAATCTCAAGCTTTATGAAGAACGCTTGATTGCCAACAAACACCGCGCAAAAACAGGCGAAGTAGCAGTTGGCAAGCGCGTGGAAACTGAAACAGCGCGAGCTTCAGTACCCATTGAAAAAGAACGAGTCGTAATCGATCGAGTAACCCCGGTAGAAGCGGGTCAAGTAGTTTCAGTCGGTGACGCTGACTTCCAATCTGGGGAAGTTGCACGCATGGAAGTCTACGAAGAAACTGCCGACATTCACAAGGAAGCTTTCGTCCGGGAAGAAGTCAACGTCACAAAAGAAGTTGTTCGCAGCACGGTTGAGGGCGAAGAAACCTTGCGTCGTGAAGAATTAGACGTTAAGACTGATGGAACTGCGGTTGTAGATAATAAAAAAAATAAAAAGATCTAAACCAACCGCAACAGCTATTGCATAGGAATTGCGCCTTAATGACATAATTCTGTCACCGCGCAGGTTTGATTGAATTGGTAGCGATCGCGCAATTCCTATGTGAGTGGCGGGGGGGTACAAAACTTGTCTAGTTTTGGCAACGTTGATGCACTTTCCCCGCCTTTACCAATTTCCCCTTACCAATTCATAATAAAAATCCCTAAGCAGGAAAGTTTAAAAAATGAACGGTCAAGCATCAGCAGAAAAAATAGCAACTGCCAAATCAATAACCCGTCTCAACCGGGTACCTGAAAAAGTCAGAACTAAGCTAAAAAGTTTTACCGTCAAAGACAACCAAGGTCACTTGGTCGGCAAAGTTAAAGATGTCTATTTTGATGCTAACGGTCAGTTAAACTTTGTGGTGGCTGGGCTAGGCAGCGAAAATCCCCGCATTTTTTTATTAAGTGTTAAGCTGCTAAAAAAAGTCGATTATCACCAAAAAGCGCTGTTTGTAACTATTAATTCGGATCAAGTCGATATGCTGCCGATAGTTTCGGCAAATGGGGGTCATCCGTATTTAGAAAATGCCTCCGAAGCGCATAGTGAATTTAGCAACAGTGAGTCAACAAATCCCTCAACAGTTATGTCAAATCTAACAGATACCGATCGCACAGATGCAAATTGGGAGACAGATCAGGATGAGGAAAACTTGGATATTGTCGATCAAGAAGTAATTCGCCTGCTAGAAGAACGATTGGTGATCAATCGCAGCAAGCGCAAAGTCGGCGAAGTCATAGTGCGTAAAGAAATTGAAACTCGGATGGTACAAGTACCTATCCAGTGGGAAAAGCTGATTGTTGAACAAGTCGGCGACGATCCGAAGGTGTTGGCAGAAATAGATTTAGGCGAGGGAAACATCACCGGTATAGATTTGACGGAGATTAAGACCGATCGCCAAGAACCGACAGTTAAGGCTGAATTTACCTCTGTCCAGAAAGCTAGCAAGATCTTAAATTCGATCGCCTCTCAACCCCGTCACGGTTGCGTCAAAGTCCGCCTAGAACTCGTTCTCGAAGACAAACAACTTGAGGATACTTACCAAAAATGGATGACGGAACACCACTCAGAGAGTTAAAATATTCGTCCTTTTCGGTGTAGATTTTAGCTATTAGCGAGAAACTTAAATCTAAGAGCGGACTGTGGCGAGCACTTCTGTGGGGAAAGTTTACCGCCCTCTACTAAGATCGTGTTCGGTAAATTAACCGTAATGTTGGTAGGGGCGGGTTCACCAATATCTATAATATAAGCCTGAGATCCGTAAACCCGCCCCGGCCGGGATATTTAAATTTTTAGCGATCGACCTCTCGACAAAATTGTAGCGACTTGCAGTAAAATTGTGGTGGTCAAATTTAAAAGTATTTGAAAATGCCCAGCACAATCTCCGACATTAAAGTAAAAACGATCGCAGGCGAAGACAAGCAGCTAGGAGAGTACGCTGGCCAGGTACTCTTGATAGTTAATGTAGCTTCCAAATGTGGCTATACACCTCAATACAAAGGGCTCGAAGAATTGAGCCAGAAGTACAGCGCGGCTGGACTCCGTGTTTTAGGATTTCCCTGCAACGACTTCGGAGGTCAAGAACCCGGAAGTAATCCAGAAATCGTCAATTTCTGTACTACCAAATACGGCGTCACCTTTGAATTATTTGACAAAGTACGCGCTAAAGGCACTCAGCAGCACCCGCTGTACGCTAAGCTTACGAGTGCAGTCGAGCCCAAGGGTGAGGTTTCCTGGAATTTTGAGAAATTCTTAGTTAGCAAACAGGGTGAAGTGGTTGCCCGATTCCGCAGCAGTGTTGGCCCCGATTCGCCCGAACTGATCGCTGCTATCGATCGAGAATTGGCAAAATAAGCAGTTCGGCAACTAAGCAGTTTACAGAATTCAACCGATTTAACGGATGGATGTTTAGGGAAGAGGGAAGAAATTAATAGGCTTTTTTTCTAATAAGTTGAAAGCTAATTTTTTTCTTCTAATCTTCCCCATTGTGTGCAAGCACTCAACCATGAACACATACCGATGATTGTATTTAATTGGAGAACAGTTTAATTTAATGGAAAATACATCGGGATTAGATTTAGTGGTAGGTTTACTTGCCTTCGCAATTTTGGCAGGTGGTCTGGCTATGCTATTTGTAGGCATGGCATCGTTTCCTAAAGAAAAATAATACTAATCGATATGATGTGCGATCGCACAACCCGAATTAAAGTCTTTGTAGTGAGGACTTCAGTCCTAACCTAATAGAAATCGGAGGGTTCCAGTCTTGACTACCAAGTTAAAATGTTTATTTTACAGCAGACGATCTGAATAAATTAAAGGGCTTTCAATTTTAACATTCGCAATTGACAATCATGCAAACTACGGAAAACAACGTCAAAATTGCCCTCGCGCCGGGGAATTTGCGCCGCGTTCACCATATCGCTTTAAACGTGCGTGACATGAAAGCTTCCCGCCACTTCTACGGTACAATTCTCGGCCTGCACGAACTAACAGGTGCAGAAATTCCCGCAACTTTAACAGAAATGGTAGCCGCTGGTAAAGTCGCTAATTTCGTTACCCCAGACGGTACTGTTATTGACTTATTTTGGCAGCCAGACTTGGAACCGCCAAACCCAGACCCGGAGAAAGCTTTTACCCGCGCCAACCACTTAGCCTTCGATATCGAGCCGGATTTGTTCGATCGCGCTCTGGAAGTGCTACAGTCAAATCAAATTGCGATCGATAGCGGCCCCGTCACTCGCGCTACAGGACGCGGCATTTACTTTTACGATCCTGATGGATTTATCATCGAAATCCGTTGTGATGCAGTTTAAACAGTCGCTATCGGGTTCTTGGTAGTTTGGGTGTACCCTACATTTACTCTTTGGAGCGCGGTGAGCCGTAAACATCCTACCTTTAAAGTTGTTTTATTTTCCGTCTTGGCTAATAGGTTGCTTCGGCCAAGTAAACCGAAAAGTTGCTCCCTCACCTTCAGCAGATTCGATGGAAATAGTGCCCCCTTGACCTTCAACAATTTTTTTCACCAGCGACAAACCAATCCCAGTATTTTCAACTTTATCGCGAGCTTCCAAGGTCTGAAAAATTACAAAAACTTTATCGTGATATTGAGGAGCAATCCCCGGCCCGTCATCCTCTACAGAAAACTCGTAAAAATCATCTAACTCTTTAACCGATATTGTTACATGACCCGATTCAGCTCGGTTGTGCTTAATTGCGTTACTAATTAAATTAGAAAAAACCTGCTGTAGCGGCAATTTTTCTGTCACAAAAGTTGGCATTCCCGGTTCAACTTTCACCTCAAATCCAGACGGGGGCGCCAACGAATCAATAATTTCTGCTAATAAATTCTCAACTTTTACCATTTCCGAAGGCACTTGAATCCGTCCGACGCGGGAATATTGCAGCAGTCCCTCAATCAAACCTTCCATCCTGTGAACTCTGCCGCGCAGCAGGTTCATTTGGTGCAGAGTATCCTCTGTCATCGACTCGCTGAGGTCTTCTTCTATCCAACTGCTGAGATTTGCGATCGCCCTGAGTGGCGCTTTCAAATCGTGAGAAACTACATAAGCAAACTGGTCTAATTCTTGATTCCGCTTTTTCAAAACATTCGTCGTTTGAGCCAGATTTTGCGCCGTCCCCCTCAATTCTTGAGCGCGCAACCGCAGCGATTCCTCAGCTTGTTTGCGTTCCCTAATATCTTCTACCACACCCATCAGAAATTGACTGCCATCTTGTTCTCGCAGCAGCGAAACCGTTAAGTTTGCCCACACCAACTCTTCGTCTTTGCGGATGTAGCGCTTTTCCAGAGAGAAATTTTCAATTTCTGCTGCTAACAATTGGCGCAAAAGTTCCAGTTCGCTTGCCAAATCTCCAGGCCAAGTAATCTCCTGAAATCTTTTCTCCAACAATTCTTGTCGGCTGTAGCCCAAAACTTCGCAAAGTTTTTGATTGACTAACAGAAACTTCCCTTCCACAGTCGTTTGGGCCATGCCGACGGCCGCCTGCTCAAAAGTAGCGCGAAACCGCTGCGCGCTTTGGGCTAAAGCAATTTCTGATCGCTTGCGATCGCTAATATCGTTGCTAATTTCCAAAATAGCCACCGGTTGATCTTGATCGTCGTACTGCAAAGTCCATCGGCTTGCCACCGTTATTTTTGTCCCGTCTTTCTTAGTTCGCACCAGTTCTCCTTGCCAAGAACCCTTCTCGAAAAATACTTTTTGAATTACCTCAAAAGGTTGGACCCATTCTGTTTGTAAAAGCTTGTGAATATTTTTTCCTACTGCTTGCGACTTCCGCCACCCGTAAAGCCACTTCGCCCCCAAATTCCAATAAGAAATCGCCCCATTCAAGTCTAGTACCGCGATCGTATCGTTTGCCAAATCCAGCATTTGCGCTTGCTTTCGCAGAGTTTCCTCGGCTTGTTTCCGTCCTCTGGCATCGCGGCAAATCGCAATAAACAAATGTTGATTTGCCAGACGCATTTCGCTGATAGCTAACTCCATCGGAAACTTAGTTCCGTCGTGGCAAATTCCAACTGTTTCTTGCTGGTAAGTCTTCAGCGTAGTATCTGGATGTAACACAAAATATTCGATCGAATAATCCCCCACGCTGCTGTACGGCTGCGGTTGAGCGATCAGCCGCCGCAGGTTAGAGCCAATTATTCGATCGGCTTTCTCGCCAAAAATCTTTTCTGCTGCCCTATTAAAAGACTCAATATTTCCCCGTGCATCCAAAGTAATAATCCCGTCAGCCGCATTGTCTACCACAGCTTGAATGCGACTTTTACTTTCTTCCAAGCCAGCTTCCCGCTTCCTCAATTCCTTCTCTAAACCATCAAATAAATACCAGGAAGCCCCTGCGCCCAAACAGCCGAAAAGCAAACCCGCAACTTGCACAAAATTAGTGAAATCTATCAAACCCCGTCTTTGCTGATCTAGAGCTTTCTGGTAGGCTTCGCCGGCATTAGCAAACACATTAATTTTTGCGCGAAGGTTATCCCTCCTCACTTTGCCTTGAGTGAACACCTCAATTATTTCCGGCGACTGCACGCTTGTTGCCGAACTGTCGAGCTTATTCAAAGTGTTTTGCAAGAAATTTATATGCTGTTCGGTACTTTTTTTTATATCTTCAAATCGCTGAGCTTGCACTTTGTTTTCTTGAACCATAACCTTGAGTTCAGCCAGCAGCGGAGGCAAACTATTCTTGGCTTCTAAGTAGGGTGAGAGAAATGCGCGGCGCTTCGTCAACCCGTAACCTCGAATGCCCGTTTCCGCATCCACCACGAGGGTTAACAAGCGGTTAGTTTCCTGAAGTATTGCCCTATTAGTATCTCCTCGCTCTCTTATCTGTATGGTAATCTGCCGGAGGCGTGCAATTGCTAGCAGCGAAGCAAACAGAAAAATAATGGGGATAGCAACGATGATTGTTCCCCGCTGGCGAATTGGTCGGTCTGTCCATACAAAGTGGAGGCAGCGATCGAGCAAATACTTCACGGATATTGAGGGAGAAAGTTTGCTGCCAGTATATCGCTTTTTGGCAGTTTAGGCTATGGATAAGTTTGTTTTGTTTGGTTTGGCGATCGTCGGGGGACTAACCGTGGAAACTAGATTAGACCCCTGCGATAGCTACCTGCTGACACTAACAGCAGATTTTTTGGCACGGTGTTTAAACGGAGGCAGGGAGAAAGAAAGGACTTTTTTCGACACCGAGACAGCAGGCGAAGCAGAAAGAATGGTTTCTGCTTTACCTTCATTTTCGCCTTCGGCTTCTGCTTTTAAACTAGAGTCTGTTTCGCAAGTGGTTGGAACACTTGTAACTACAGTAGTCCACCTGCCTGTAGCCGGATCGCGATAACAAGTAAAAGGGTTTATTTTTAGCGGTTGACTGCAAGGTTTAATCATGTAGATGCACTCCTTTGATTCTGAGAAATTGTGCATTGCTTTCAGCAGCAGTGCTATCTCGCCCGTAGAAGCAGTATGAAGGCAAAAAGCAGAATTGTGTTTCTGCGTCCAGAGACTTTTGAAACTTCCTGATTTCCTGTTAACTTTTGCCTTCTACTGCTTCGCGACCATAGCATTACTTTTACCAAATTGCCTTTCTGGAAGCAACCCCCCACCGCCTTAATTAGGTTGAGGTGGGACTTGTGAATGCAGCGAGGCGCCCGATCGTGCCTGCAGGACAATTTTGGGATAATATAGGTATTCTAGGCTGAAAAAAAATGCTACTGTGTGATCGACAACAGAGGTCGATCGCGATCGGTGTCACAATAAAAAAGGGAATGGGTAATTGGTAATGGGTAATTGGTAATGGGGAAATGGGTAATTGGAGAATTATTCCATCTTTTGCCATCCGTTAAATCCGTTAAATCCGGTACACAATTCCTGGCAAAACCCCCACCCGTTAAATCCCTTAAATCCCCTAGATTGCTAGTTACCCAACTTGCTTCTAACTAATATCAACTTTTGCCTTTAAATGAACCGTAAAAGTAGAGCCAACATCCAACTGACTCTCAACAGTGATATCGCCTCCCATCATCTGGCAAAACAAGCGGCTAATGGCCAATCCTAAACCTGTGCCTCCGTACTTGCGAGTAGTCGAAGCGTCCCCTTGAATAAAAGGTTGAAACAAACCCTGCTGCTGTTCTGCCGACATTCCAATCCCCGTATCAGATACCTGCAAATAAACCCAATCGCTGTCGCCTGCTGGTTCCCGATTCGCGCTCAATAGCACCGTTCCACCTTCGGTAAACTTCAGGGCATTCGAGAGCAAATTGAACAGAATTTGCCGGACTTTAGTCAAATCTGCATACATCACTCCCAAATTTTCCGAGCAAGAAACTTGCAATTGATTGTGATTTTTTTCGACCAAAGGGTGCAAAGTTGCAACAACTTCTTCTATTAAATTACTGAGGTCAAATTTTTCTAAATAAAGCTCCATCCGACCGGCTTCTATCTTAGAAAGGTCTAGAATATCGTTAATTAAAGTCAGCAAGTGTTTGCCGGCGTTATAAATTTTTTGGGTATCGGGGATGATTTCTTCGAGTCCCGATTCCCGTGCTTCTTCTTGTAGCATTTCGCTGTAACCGATAATCGCGTTGAGCGGCGTCCGCAGCTCGTGGCTCATATTGGCTAAAAAAGTGCTTTTAGCTCTCGAAGCTGCTTCAGCTTTGTGTAAGGCTTCTTGCAAGGCTATTTCGGCTCTTTTGCGCTCGGCAATTTCGATGCGGAGCAGTTTATTGGCAGTGGTGAGTTGAGCGGTGCGCTGATCGACGGTCATTTCTAGCTGCGCTTTGGCTTTGGAAAGGGCTTCCTGAGCTCGCTGGCGCTCAAATCCTTCGATCGCCAGTGCTACCAAATTTGCCAAAGAATCAGCGAAGGTGCGCTCCTCCAGAGCCCACTGGCGGGGTACGCCGATATGTTCGAGAGAGAGGATGCCCACGATCTGGCCGCCGAGCCTAATTGCTACATTTAATATGGATGAATTCGGCTTGCTGGCATTTGGCAGCACAGCGGAATGTTCGGCTAGGGAAGATGAGTGGGACAAATTTGTTTGTAGAGAGTTTTGAGTCTTTGTCGTCGGTTCTAAACCATTGTCCGATCGCAAATTTTCGCCCGGTGCGTCGCCTTCAACATCTAAAATTGATAAATTTAAATCGCTTGCCGATATGGACTCCCGGCTCAAATGATTCTCCTGGGTGCGATCGTACAAGTCGAGACAAACTAATTTGAGGTTGGGGATTTTAAACTTAGAATGATTCACCCCCTCGTGTTGCTCTGGGGCAGCGGTCTCTGTATCGAGTGCCTCTGTTTGGTTCTGGGCGAGCACTCTCTCGGTAAAATTTAGCTGGGGATCTGTCGGGTAGCGAGTTCCAAATCCTCCATGGTTGTAAAGCCAGACGCTGACTTTTTCCACATCCAAAGTCCGGGCGGCAGCCTCGGTAATTTCGCGAATTCCCACATTCAGCGCACCGCTGTTGAGAGTCCTTTGCCTACCTAGCTGCAACAAAGCCAAACTCTGGCGGCGGAGCCGCTTTTCGCTCTCTTGGAGGGTTTGTTCTGCTTCCTTGCGCTGGGTGAGGTCGTACAAGGCGCACAATGCTGTCGGCTCGCCGTTAAACACCAGCGACTGAACCGAGATCATCGCCCAGAAAGCGGTGCCGTCTGATTTTTTGCATTGGAGTTCGTAGTTTTGCAGGTATCCCTCTTTAGCAAGTGCCTCAAGTACCTTTGGGCGATCGGCGGGGTTGAAGTAAAAGTCTGGAGTGCTGCAGCCGATCAATTTTTCTAGGGGTATGCTCAGGAGAGAAGCCAATTGAGCGTTCGCATACAGAATTAAGCCGTCACAGAGGCGAGAAACTAATATCGGCACGGGAGTTGCCGCGGCGATCGCCCGAAACTGCTCTTCGCTTGAACGCAGCGCCAACTGAGCTTTGCTCAGTAAGTGAGCTTCCATCGTATCTGAATGTTCGGTGGTAGTCTCCAGCAAAAGTTCTAGGTCAACCTTTTCGCGCTTCAAGTTTTCAAGTTCCGCACTCAGCCGCTGAACGTCGAAAAGTAGCTGTTCTGTCGATGGTTCTTCCTGCATAGCAATAGAAAATTGGTAATTTTTAGTCGGTTCTGAAGTTTTTTAGGGTTTTGTGCTAGTTTAACTATGACTTATTCCGATTAACTTCAGCCACCCTCATCCTGGTTCTCGGACTTAGCCGGGGATTCCTGTTTACCTTTTTCGATACTATTCCAATTCTAAGTGCAAGGAAGGCATCAGCCGCTGCAAGTTTTTCAGGGATTTTATCTGCCAGGGGATCTGTTTAGAACCTTTGATGGCGATTTGAATATTTTTTTGCTGGCGCACTTTGATCACAAATTTTGAGACAATATTAATTCCAGAACTATTTAAAAATTCTAGCTTTCGCAAGTCTAGAGTCACCGTGTTTGGGCAGGAGTCAGCCACTTCGTTGAGCAGATCGACGATCGGTGCGTATTCTTCCACCTGGCTGAGTCGGAATGATCCGCTACAGGTGACTGTTTGCGTAGTGCGATCGTACTGGATCGTGTAATCTTTGGTCTGAATCTCCATACTTTTGTCAGTTGCCGGTTTTGAGTGGTAAAGGGGCTGTTGCTGCGTGAGCGAGGATTGAGCTTCAGGCTAGCACGATCAAAATTCAGCCGTTTGCCGAATGCCCAATGCCTTTGCGTGTGTAACTTTTATTACATATACTGCCAACTGTACCATTGCCCCAGGGCAGTTATGAGTTATTTTAGGATTTAGCGGTTGTGATACCAGTTGGCAAAAAGAATGCAACTGTTGATTAGCTCTCAACCCTGGTAGCCATAAGTCATTGCCTATCTAACATCTCAAATCTCAAATCTCAAATTGTATGAGTTGTGGGGGTTAAGGAGACCAACTTTTGCTGAAGTTCCGAGCTATCAATTCGATTTTCTTTCTCAATTTGGTATTGACAAAATCCCCAAAATGTGAGAAATATTTCACATCTGACACAGAAGTGAAGGGGAGAATATTTAATGGCAATTTCAGGAATTACAGAAAAACTTTTGGCGGCTAAAAAAGCTAAGGGAATTAGTTTTGCAGATTTGGAAAAAGTTTTGGGACGCGACGAAGTTTGGATTGCGGCGGTTATTTACCGTCAAGCAACCGCATCTGAAGATGAAGCCGAAAAAATTGTCTCGGCTTTGGGACTAGATAGCGAGACGGGTGCGGTTCTCTGTGAACCTCCGTTAAAAGGTTCTTTGGAGGACTCGGTTCCGGTTGACCCGCTGATTTATCGTTTCTATGAAATTATGCAGGTTTACGGGATGCCACTCAAAGCGGTGATTCACGAAAAATTTGGTGACGGGATTATGAGCGCGATCGACTTTACTTTGGATGTCGAGAAAGAAGCAGACCCAAAAGGCGATCGAGTGAAAATAATTATGTCTGGAAAATTTTTGGAATACAAAAAATGGTAAGCCCGGGTCACTTTATTTTCAAGTGAAAATGAAAAATTTAAATTTGCTCGAATGACTCATGACTAATGACTAAAGCCTCAAAAGTGTTAACTTAGAAATAGAGATCGCGAAGCTTGACTGGCTTGGGTGTCCGATCGGGAAACCCTTCTAGGGCAAAGCTAAGGTCACTCCTGCGGCAACTTCCCCAGTCGAAACAAGCAACCGCAACCGTAAATTAAGAGGCAAATATGTCAAAATATGACTCTCATCTCAGATGCTCCTTTTGCGGCAAGTCGCAAGAGTACGTCCGCAAGTTAATAGCTGGGCCCGGCGTATACATTTGCGATGAATGCGTGGAACTGTGCAATGAAATTTTAGAGGAGGAGTTTTTTGACTCCAGTAAAACAATTGGTCAACAGATTCCCCAATCAGAGGTGCGAGAGTCTCAGGGACAAGGAACGCGGCGTCCGGGTCGATCGAATAAATCGAAAATTGTTTTAGCTCAAATTCCGAAACCAACAGAAATTAAGCAGCATTTAGACAACCACGTCATCGGCCAGCATTCAGCAAAAAAAGTCCTTTCTGTAGCAGTTTATAACCACTACAAGCGCTTGAGCGTTGACCAAGCTAAAGATAGCGACAAGTCTTCCCCTGACAGCGATGTAGAACTGCAAAAATCCAACATCCTGCTAGTCGGGCCCACAGGTTGTGGCAAAACTTTGTTAGCGCAAAGTTTGGCGCAAATGCTCGAAGTCCCTTTTGCGGTAGCCGATGCGACGACACTGACAGAAGCTGGATATGTCGGCGACGATGTAGAAAATATCTTACTGCGGCTGTTGCAAATGTCCGATTTTGATGTTGAAGCGGCGCAGCGGGGCATTATTTATATTGATGAAATTGACAAGATTGCTCGCAAAAGCGAAAACACTTCGATCACCAGGGATGTATCGGGAGAAGGAGTGCAGCAAGCGCTGCTAAAAATGTTGGAAGGAACAGTGGTTAACGTGCCCCCGCAAGGCGGCCGCAAACATCCTTACCAAGATTTTATTCAAGTTGACACTAGCAAAATTCTATTTATTTGCGGCGGTGCTTTTGTCGGTTTGGAAAAAATAGTTGAACAGCGTTTGGGTAAAAAATCCTTGGGCTTTATTCAGCCCACAGAAAGCGACAGCAATTCAACTTTGCCGGCGAAGGATAAGCGGGCCGCTGATATTTTGCAGCAGGTACAGCCGGACGATTTAGTTAAGTTTGGTTTGATTCCTGAGTTTGTGGGGCGGATTCCGGTGGTGACGGTGATTTCGCCGCTGGATGAAGCAGCTTTGATGCAGATATTGACTGAGCCCCGGAATGCGCTGGTGAAGCAGTATCAAAAGCTGTTGAAGATGGACAGCGTGGAATTGGAATTCCAGCCGGAAGCGCTACGGGCGATCGCCCAGGAGGCCTATCGTCGCAAAACTGGCGCCAGAGCTCTCCGCAGCATTTTAGAAGAGTTAATGCTCGATGTCATGTACGAGTTGCCTTCTCGTAAGGATGTGGCTAATTGTATGATTACTCCTGAAATGGTCGAGAAGCGATCGACTGCTGAATTGCTGTGGCATCCCGCATGGCGCAAACAGCACGAAACTGCTTAATTTCTAGTCTGTAGGGTGTGCGGCGCGCACTCTACAGACTTAGCAAGATTTTAGGGCACTAAAAAAATGTCAGCAGATATAGATAAAAAAAGTAAAACATACAGCGTTTCACTATCCAGTTTGCTGGTACGGACTGTAATTTACAGCGGTTTTATGGCTGGTATACTAGCATCTTTTTACAATTTCAAACTCAATACTATTGTCATCTCAAGTAGTCCGAAATCTCCGGCACTACAAGCAGATCTGGCTTCGATCAATAAAGCGCAGGAAGATTACTATGCAAAAAATAACAAATTTAGTGATTCCCTGGAAGGGTTGGCTATACAAGGTCTCAGCAAAGCTCAATATTATTACCACATTGACTCATTATTAATAAACCCAGTTCAAACGTTGGAGAATAAGCGCGAACCAGCACAATTTGAAAGCGCGATCGCATTTTCTAAAAAGCTGGATTCCGTTCGCCAAAAAGACTACAGTCCAGTATATATAGGAGCAGTATTTGCTTTCAAAAAAGATGTTAGCAATCAACTAATAACTATTTCGGCAATCTGCGAAAGCGAGCCGGAAAAGGAGGTGGATCAATTCAATCTGATACAGCCAACTTTTGACGGCACAGAAATTCACTGCCCGCCCGGTACAAATATTTTAAGGTAATACCTTTAAACTATTTTGTGTCATTCTTTGATTGTCTAAATAAAATTCAAACTTCCAATTCCCAGGCTTGTCATCCTTTGTAAAATTGTACCCGCACCAAGTATTTAGTCTATCTGCCGTTGTTCTTAAATGAGATCGACCGTCGGCTGCCAATTTTCCTTGAGAGTCAAATACGCGACAAGTACCGTAATATTCTCCCGGTGAAAAGTTAGTAACACTGACAGCAAAATAGACTTTATGTGTTTTTTTTAAAGACACAAAATCTATAATTTTATCCGATTTTAGTTCGCTAGTTAACATCACTTGAGTCACAGGTTTTAACTTCGGTTTGCTGGTTTCTGGTTGGGATTTAACTACTTGTTGAGGTTCCTGAGATTTCAAAATAAATGGGAGTAAAATAGCAGCACTTGCTGTCAACAATCCGACTGATATCAGTGCAAGTTTTGATTTTTTAGGCGGGCGAACTACATTGAGGGGAATCAAAGCGTTGAGGGCCGCATCTGCGGAAGCATAGCGGTGTTTAAAATTTGGTTCCACCATTTTTTGCAGCCAGTCAAGAAATTCTGGAGTTAGCTGCGGTAAGCGATGTTTAAAATTAATCCGCCCCGTCTCATCCATCAAGCTGCCAATTTCGGTAGAATTGATGCCGATTAGCAAGCAAATTAGCGTGGCGCCGAGACTGTATAAATCCGATGCGACTGTTAGCTGGCGGTTGAACATTTGTTCGGGCGGCATAAAGCCCAAGGTACCTTTGACAACGCTGCTGGCGGCTACTTCTCCCCCACCGATTCTAGCAAATCCGAAATCGACCAGGCTGACATTCATCCTGTCATCAACTAAGATATTTTCGGGTTTTAAATCTCTGTGAATAACAGGCGGCACCCGATTTTGCAGGTATTTGAGTATTTCTAACACAGAAATAGCAATTTGCTTAGTTTTTTGCGGTGTTTGCTGGCGGGAATTTGCGAGAGAATTAGCATTTTTGTATTCCTGCACCATGCAGAAACCCGATGCAGTTTGGAAAGAATCTAAATAACGGGGAATGTTGGGGTTATCGAGTTCTCGCAAAATCTGAATTTCTTTTTCATAAGCTTGATATTCGGTCCAATTAGCACCTGTCTGGGCAAATTGAAATTGTTTGACAACAACGGAACGTTTTGTATTAATTTCAGTAGCGAGATAGGTAACTCTACCGCCCGCGCGGTTGTGTCCGAGTTCGCGAGTTACTTGATAGCCGTAGTTGGAAAAATCAGGGAAATCATTCATAGGTTCGTAATGATAAATTCTGTCACAAAAAGGTTTTTAGTAAGGACTTTAGTCCTCAATAACTGAGTAAAACAAGCGAGCAATTGTTTAAGGTTTAATTAAACTTGCTTGTAATTTGCGATACTTAGCAAGGATTCTATTTGGTTTAAAAACACTCATCTCAAGTAATGGAATACCAGTGACAGCTAAAGAGGCGATTATAGCTCCTCCTACAGCTACTATTTCCATTGGTTCAACCCATTCTCGTTGGGCGACAACGTTTAAAAACAGTCGAAATGCTACTACCAAGCTAGTACAGAATCCGGTCGTAAGAAAAGCTATTTTGTCATTATAAATGTTAATTATTCTTCTGAGGGTAGTCTGCTCGTCAATCCGATTATGAAAAATCCTATAAACTATCATGCAACACAAATAAACTATCATGCAACATAAATTGCTTAGGAAAATAAAAAATGCTGCATTGAAAGCCGGGAGCATCCCGGTTTTGTAAATATCCGAATAAGTGTAAAATAGTTAAAATCAATAAAAGCGTCAAAAAAAGTCGAG
>NZ_JAUBVE010000030.1:0-69036 GCF_036705715.1 Microcoleus sp. AT3-D2
TCTATCCTTGCTCTTCGCTGTGCTTATCTCAACGGTCAACTTTCAATTTGATGTATTTGCCAAACTGAGATGCACCCAATTACCTCCACTATTTCCGCATCCCTCAACTCAGGCTACTATTAGCAAAATAAGGTCAAAAAAAATTGGATAATAGAACCTAGATTTATTTCAAAAGTCCCGATTAATATTGCCATTTATTCCCATAGATAGAGGCTCAAACTTCCATTTGACTCAAGAGGCAAAAGGCAAATGCCGAGCAAAATAAATCACTAAAAATATTTTTAAAATGACACCATCTCCAAATTTAGTGTTAAGATAGAATCAAATAAGCCTGATGAGATTACTTCGGGGTGTATCTACTAATAATGCCCTTAATGGAGTCTCCAATATGAGTTCTAAAGTCGCTCAAGTTAACTCACAATCTGCTTTTGAAAAAATGCCACTGCGCTCCTTAGTCTTCATTGACTCCGGCGTGGAAGATTACGAGTCACTTACAGCGGGAGTGCTGCCGGGACAGCAGGTAGTAATACTCGATCGCACCAAAAACGGCATCGAACAAATCACCTCCGAGATGGAAAAGTACGCCTCTACTAACGGGGCGATAGACTCGGTTCACATTATTTCTCACGGCAGTTCTGGCAGCCTACAATTAGGCAATACCGCTCTGGGTTCAGATAACATAGAGCAATACAAAAGCCAGTTGGAAAAGTGGCAAACTTCACTAGCCCCACAAGCAGACATCATGCTGTACGGCTGCGATGTAGCAGGCGGTACAGGTGCTAATTTCGTCGATCAATTCAGTCAATTAACCGGGGCTGACGTTGCGGCATCCACCAACACAACCGGCCGTAGCGGCGACTGGAATTTAGAATTTGCCTCTGGCCAAATTGAATCTCCCTTAGCCTTGCAGTCAGAGGCTATGGCAAGTTACCAAGATGATTTAGCTACGATCGTAGTATCCAACAATAGCGATAGCGGGCCCGGTTCATTAAGGGCTGCGATCGCCAGCGCTGTTGCCGGTGATACAATTACCTTCGCTCCAGGTTTAGCCAGCCAAACCATTACTCTCACCAGCGGTCAACTCGATATTCCCGCTGGCAAAAACATCACGATTGACGGCGCCGCAGCAGCGGGTTTAACTATCAGTGGTAACAACGCATCCCGCGCGTTTTTTGTCAACGCCAACGTTGCCACTGCTACCAATTTTGTGGTCAAAAACCTGATTATTACTAACGGCAAAACTACCGATCGAGGTGGCGCGATCGGCACAACCGACGAAGTAAACCTCACAGTAGAAAACGTTCAGTTCAACAACAACGTCGCCGATAAAGGTGGTGGCGCAATTTTTGGTAATTTCAACAATACCCTGACTGTTACCAACAGTAAATTCAACGGCAACGTAGCCACCGCAGCTAACGATGAACGCGGTGCAGGTGCGATCGGCTTTTTGAGTTTCAAAACTTTTACAGTCACCAACAGCGACTTCACCAACAACAAAGGAATTAACGGCGGGGCAATTAACAGCCTTCAAGGTAAGCTGACAATTGACAACTCCCGATTCATCGGCAACGACACCACAGCAGCCACTTTCGCCACAGGGCAGCCCAATTCTTTCTTAAGAGGTTTCGGCGGCGCAGTTTATACCGATCGAGCCAGCAATCCCAGCGAAGCTTCCGGCACAATTAAGATTACCAATAGCGTATTTCAAGACAATAAAGGTCGAGGTGAAGGAGGCGCAGCTTATCTGTTCACCGGCAGCCAAGACAACGTTATTTTGGAAAAGAGCACCTTCCAAAATAACGAAATTCTGGCGCTACCCGGTGGAAATCCTGGAAACGGTGGTGGGGTAACGATTTTGAGCGACAACACCAACCAGGGATTGACTATTACCAACACCACCTTTGCGGGCAACAAAGCCGGCAATCAAGGTGGCGGCCTGTGGATGCGAAATGCCCCTACTACGATTACTAACAGTACGTTTTCTGGCAACTCCACGGCGTTTGCTGCTGGTGATTTCAACAAACTCGGCGGTGCAATGACTCTTGGTGCACCCACAACCATTCTCAACACGACGATCGCCGATAATTCTGCCGGCTGGGTTGGTGGAGGTATCTTCGCCACTGCCAATAATGTCACCCTCAAAAACACGATTCTTTCCAACAATACAGCGGCTAACGGAGGAAACCCTTGGGGCATTCAGCAACACGTCACCGCCCAATATAGCGATCAAGGAGGGAATTTTCAGTGGCCGGCCAAAAATCCCAATGACGGAAGCGATTTCAATGCGACGGCAAGTATTACGATCGCAGACCCCTTACTTGGGCCTTTGCAAAACCTCAACGGCGCTTTAGTCAGGCCGCTGCTGACAGGAAGTCCGGCAATTGATACAGGGATTGCCACCGGCGCACCCACTACGGATCAGCGCGGCGTGACTCGCCCTCAAGATGGCGACAGCATTCCAGGTGCGATCGTGGACAGCGGATCTTTTGAATTGGGAGGTAGTGTCGTCCCGGCCCCAACTCCGACACCCGCGCCGGCCCCAACTCCGACACCCGCGCCGGCCCCAACTCCGACACCCGCGCCGGCTCCAACTCCCACACCCGCGCCGGCCCCAACTCCGACACCCGCGCCGGCTCCAACTCCGACACCCGCGCCGGCTCCAACTCCCACACCTGCGCCGGCGCCGACTCCCACACCTGCGCCGGCGCCGACTCCCACGCCCGAACCGGCGCCAACTCCCACGCCCGAACCGGCGCCAACTCCCACACCCGAACCGGCGCCAACTCCCACACCTGCGCCGACTCCGCCGCCAACACCAACTCCTGCACCGACACCAACTCCAGCTTCGGATGATTGCCTACTCGATAGCCTCAACGCCCCGCAACTAGATCCTGCCACCATCACCCCCAACCCCGTCCAACAAACTATCAACGGCGGCGAGGATAGCGATTTCATCATGGGCGGTGTCATCAACGACTCAATTAACGGAGAAGCCGGCAACGATACTCTCTACGGCATGGGCAGCAATGACAACATTGACGGCGGCGCAGATAACGACTCAATCTTCGGCAATGGAGGCAGCGATTTCATCTCTGGCGGCGCTGGCAACGATACCATCTACGCTGGCAAAGATCCTGACACTGTTGTTGGTGGTGAGGGCGACGACTTGTTGAGGGGAGATTTAGGCAATGATACAGTTGCCGGCGGCGTTGGTAACGACAGCATTTTCGGCGGTAAAGATGACGATATCTTGCTGGGTGAAGATGGTGACGACTACATTTTAGGGAACTTAGGAAATGACACAATTAATGCTGGAAATGGCAACGATATTGCCTTTGGCAATGAAGGTGCAGACCTGATTTTTGGCGACATCGCTAACGATACCCTGTACGGCGGCAAAGAAAACGACAGTCTCGATGGCGGTGAGGGCAACGACTTGCTGTTGGGTGGCAATGAAAACGATGTACTCTGTGGCGACATCGGTAACGATACCCTGTACGGCGGAAAAGCTAATGATATTCTCAGCGGCGGTGCTGGGGACGATTTCCTTTCCGGGGATGTTGGGGACGATACTTTGACTGGAGGTTCGGGAAATGATGTGTTTTTCCTCAATCAAAGTTCGGGTAGCGACATCATTAATGATTTCCGCAAGGGAGAGGATTTAATTGGGCTGAATTCTGGTTTGAGTTTTAATCAACTCAGTATTACTTCCAGTAACAATCAAACTTTGATTACTGTGACGGACACCAATCAATTGTTGGCGAAGCTTAACGGTATTACCCCCGGTATTCTCACCGCTAGCGATTTCACTCAGGTAACAATCTAACTGCCTGGGGTAGGGTGCGCCATCAGCAGCCCGCCCGCTTAGAAGTGGTGAAGAAAGCTCTCAAACTCCTGAAATTTGGGGAATGACGTTAGCGCAGTCCGCCCCTATGGGGGCTACGCCAACGAAGAGGAGCGATCGATCTGATTCTTTTTAACAGCGATCGGTAATAAATCTTGTTTATTGCCGATCGCCCCCACCTAGAATGAGGCACATCAGTCTATTGCAATCCTGAGCTAGCTAGCCATAAGTAGTACCCGAATAAAGCCAGCTTTCTCAACCACTAAATTTCAGATTTTTGGGAACTTTTTCCAGGTAGGGAAAAACTTAAATTAATCAAATTTTTAGGCATTTTTCCTGGTTTTATCTAATGTGAATGTATCAGGTACTAGCTAGAGCAATTTTCAGGAATTCGGAACCCAGAAAATCTTTTCTAAATTTCCCCTGACCAAGGCTTCCAAATGGTTTGATGCACTACTTATCTGGCTAAGGGTGTGCATGGCAAATCTACATAGAGAGGTTCCCCGTATCCGACTATTTACATTAAATCCTCTCCATTTAATTGCTAAAAAAATCGCAACTTTCACACAGCTTAAGCTGATTTGGGAGACAAGTGTCGGATTTCACTTACGGAGAAAATTCAAGTTTTCCCCTAAATTTTAATCTCCCCGATGGATCACCGAGGTTTTATATCAAATCCGTTAGCATCGGAATAGTAAATTCGAGTTCACTGTTCACGGCGTTCACTGTCAACAGTCAACAGTCAACCGTCAACAGTCAACATCATTCCGGTGTAACCGGAAATGATATTAATTCTGACTGCTGCCTTCTGCATCTCTAGCCTTCCGCTTTCAAGGTGAATCTACCAGCAAATAGTAAACATTCTCATGGGTATGCCAAATGAGTTCAACTTTTGCCACCAACATGGATTCACAATCTGTTCTCCGCAATACTGGTTCTAAATCTATTGTCTTCATTGATCCCGACTTAGATGACTATCAAACTCTTGCGGGTGGCGTGCTTACCGGTGCAGAGATCGTCATTTTAGATAAAAATGGTAACGGAGTCGAGCAAATTACTGCGAAACTGCAAACAATTTCTGCTGCTGGGGAAACTGTAGACCAAGTTCACATTTTTTCTCACGGCAATTCTGGCAGCTTGCAGCTAGGTTCTGCAACGTTAAATGCGGATAATTTGCCGCAATATGAAAGCCAGTTGCAAAGGTGGCGAAATGCCCTAAGCGACAAAGCAGATATTGTGCTTTATGGTTGCGATGTGGCTGCGGGTTCGGGAAGCGATTTTGTTGATCGCCTGGGCGAGTTAACCGGGGCTGATATTGCAGCATCTAGCGATCGCACTGGCCGCGGTGGTAACTGGAATTTGGAGTTTGCCAAGGGTGATATTGAAGCACCGCTAGCCTTGACTCCAGAGGCAATGGCGGATTATCAAGGGACTTTAAAGACTATTACCGTTACCAACACTAATGATAGCGGGGCCGGTTCATTGAGAGATGCGATCGCCTCTGCAGCAGCCGACGATACCATTCAATTTGCCTCCACTCTTGCGGGTCAAACAATTACTCTAACGAACGGTCAACTTGTCATCAACAAAAACTTGACAATTGATGCCGTTGGTGCAGCCAATTTAACCATCAGTGGCAACAATGCTTCGCGGGTAATCCGCACAGAAGGTGCAACAAATGTTACTCTAAAAAACCTAATTGTTGCCAACGGCAAAGTTTCTGGAACCGATCCGAATAATGAGACAACTAGCGCCGGTGGTGGCATTCAAACAGGAGGTAGCAGCACTTTAACTTTAGAAAATTGTCAAGTCAATAATAATGTGGCCGGTTTTGGTGGCGGCATTTACACGGGTTTTCGCAGCACGACAAATGTAATTAACAGCAAGTTTAGCGGCAATGACGGTTCGCTAGCGGATAATACCGAACGTGGTGGCGGTGCGATCGCTACTAAAAGCGGCGGTGTTCTGACTATCAAAGATAGCGAATTTACCAACAACAAAGGCAGCTACGGCGGTGCTGTTAATAACCTGTTGGGCAGCATGACGATCGAAAACTCTAAATTCACAGGCAACCGCACAGAGAAAGGCGTTGGCGGAGCAGTTTACGTCGATGGCGCTAATGCTTCAGGACCGAATGCAACCCCCGGCCCCGTTGCCGGAACTATTGCTATCCGCAACAGTGTTTTTGATGGCAATATCGGAGCGAGAGAAGGAGGAGCGGGATTTTTATTTGGCTATCTTCAAGATAAGATAGTTTTGGAAAATAGCACTTTTGTTAACAATAAAGCTGTTAAGGATCTAGCCGGAGTTGGAGGTTCTGGAGGCGCAATTCGTCACGGAAATACCGAACTTACTGTAACAAACTCCACTTTTGCCAATAACCAAGCTGAAGATAATGGGGGCGGTTTGTGGTCAGGAGAGAATGGAAATATCAGCATTGTCAACAGTACATTTTCCGGCAACAGCGCTGCTAAGCAGGGCGGAGCAATGCTTGTCGCTAACAGAGATTCCTTTTCGACTAACATCGTCAATTCGACTTTTGCTAAGAATACCGCTGAATTTTCGGGAGGTATTGCTACTTTTAACGATCCTGTGAAATCGCCAATTACTGTCAAGAATTCGATTTTTGATAGGAATACGGCAAGTAATCCTTTTAAAACTAGGCAGCACACTGGACGGGAGCTCATCGATGGGGGAAACAATCTTCAATTTCCCGCTAAACTGACGACGGGCGATCCTAATGATAGTAATGTTACGGCAAATGTGACGATCGCAGACCCCTTACTCGGCCCTTTGGAAAATATTAACGGCGCTTTCGTGCTGCCGCTGCTAACAGGAAGTCCGGCAATTGATACGGGTACTGGTGCGGGCGCGCCGGCGGCAGATCAGCGCGGTGTGAGTCGCCCTCAAGATGGTGATAATAACGGAAGTGCGATCGTTGATATTGGCGCTTATGAATTTAACCCTACAGTCACGCCGAGTCCCACTCCGACTCCCACTCCAACTGAGACTCCGACTCCGACTCCGACTCCGACTCCGACTCCCACGCCCACACCGGAACCCACTCCTACTCCCACACCGGAACCAACTCCCACGCCCACACCGGAACCAACTCCCACGCCCACACCGGAACCAACTCCCACGCCCACACCGGAACCAACTCCCACGCCCACACCAACTCCAGCTTCGGATGATTGCCTACTCGATAGCCTCAACGCCCCGCAACTAGATCCTGCTACCATCACCCCCAACCCCGTCCAACAAACTATCAACGGCGGCGACACTACCGATTTCATCATGGGTGGTGTCATCAACGACTCAATTAACGGACAAGCCGGCAACGATACTCTCTACGGCATGGGCGGCAATGACAACATTGACGGCGGCGCAGATAACGACTCAATCTTCGGCAATGAAGGCAGCGATTTCATCTCTGGCGACGCTGGCAACGATACCATCTACGCTGGCAAAGATCCTGACACTCTTATTGGGGGAGATGGCGAGGACTTGTTGAGGGGAGATCTCGGCAATGATACAGTTGCCGGCGGCCTTGGCAACGACAGCATTTTCGGCGGTAAAGATGACGATATCTTGCTGGGTGAAGATGGGGACGACTACATTTTAGGCAACTTAGGAAATGACACAATTAATGCTGGAAACGGCAACGATATTGCCTTTGGCAATGAAGGTGCAGACCTGATTTTTGGTGAGGAGAGACATGACACGCTGTACGGAGGCAAAGAAAACGACAGTCTCGATGGCGGTGAGGGCAACGACTTGCTGTTTGGCGGCAATGAAAACGATGTGCTCTGTGGCGACATCAGTAACGATACCCTCTACGGCGGCAAAGCTAATGATATTCTCAGCGGCGGTGCTGGGGACGATTTCCTTTCCGGGGATGTTGGGGACGATACTTTGACTGGAGGTTCGGGAAATGATGTGTTTTTCCTCAATCAAAGTTCGGGTAGCGACATCATTAATGATTTCCGCAAGGGAGAGGATTTAATTGGGTTGAATGCTGATTTAAGTTTTAATCAACTCAGTATTACTTCCAGTAACAATCAAACTTTGATTACTGTGACGAACAGCAATCAATTGTTGGCGAAGCTTAACGGTATTACCCCCGGTATTCTCACTGCTACCGATTTCATTACTTTGTAGTTATTATACTAAATCCGGTTTGGCTATACCCTCGATTATTCTGCGTATCCTTCGGCGGTTGAAACCGCTACTAAACAAACGAAGTCCGCCTCTGCAGACTGAGAGATAAAGGGAGTAGTTAAGCCGGATTTAGTATTATAGTATAGTTCACTAAAAAGTAGCCAAGCATGATAATTATCCTCTAATCTTCTGATGCTATAGCCACACATATTAATCTATTATTCCTAATTAAGCGGACTTAATATTATTCGGTTTTAATCCGATCGCACAAATGTCTATCCTCCTCCTTCACACCGGCATTTGTTCGCAGATAATCCCCCACCCGATCGCACCCATAACCCAATTCATCGAGTTTGAGAATACGCTCTAGATCCCATAAAATCACAGTGCGATCGTCCCCGGCTGAGGCAATTTGTTTGCCATCAGGACTAAACGCAACTCCCCAAACGTTCCCTTCATGTCCGGTTAGCGTCGTTATTTCTGTCCCGTCAATTTTCCAAAGTTTGAGTGCGCCAGTTGAGCCTCCCCCCACCAGCATTTGACCGTCTGGACTGAAATCAACTGCCATCATGCCTCTAGTATTTCCCTGGAGGGTTTTGAGCAACGTGCCATCGATCGTCCAGAGTTTAATCGTGTCATCCCTGCTGGCAGTTGCCAAAGTGCGACCGTCTGGACTGATGGCAACTTCCCAAACAGGGCTGCGATGACCCTCTAGAGTCTTGGAAAACCTACCGTCAAGACTCCACAACCGAGCAGTGCTGTCGCTACTGGCTGAAAGCAGCCTCTGTCCGTCAGGGGTAAAGTCCACATCGTAAACCCTAGCCCGATGCCCTGTGAAAGTTCGTAGGGGCGGTGCCCCTGTACCCGCCCTGCCGTCCTTGTTCCACAGTTTCACAGTTTTATCGTTGCTAGCAGAAGCCAGTAGCCGACCATCTGGACTGACGGAGGCATCCCAAACTCCCGCCTCATGTCCTGTAATGGTTTTCAGCAGCGTCCCGTCGAACTGCCAGAATTTAATTGTTTTATCTTCACTAGCGCTAGCAAGGATGGGCGCGATCGCTCTGTTGGCAAAGCTGGCATCAGAGAGGAAAGCAACCGAGTGAACGGCAGTCTCGTTTCCGGCAAAAGACTTCAGCAACGTGCCGTCTCGCGCCCACAGTTTGAAACTGCCATCCGTACTAGCTGAAGCTAGCATCTGACCTTCGGGGGAGAAATCCACATCCCAAATCGTGCCGCCATGTCCGTAAAGGACTTTCGAGAAGGGGTTTGTCGGATTCCAGAGTCGAGCGGTATAGTCGTCGCTAGCGGAGACAACCATTTGACTGTTGGGAATAAAAGTAAGCCCGCGAATTCCAGATTGATGCCCTTTGAGGACTTTCAACAGCGTCCCGTCCGGCTTCCAGAGGTTGATGGTTTGGTCGGCGCTGGCGGAAGCAATCAGATCGCCTGCTGTGCTGACGGCGACTTCAAACACTTCCGAACTGTGACCGCTAAGAGTTCGTAGCAGCGTTCCGTCGGGTTGCCAGAGTTTGACTGTGTTGTCAGCGCTGGCAGAGATAATGGCGGGACGTTTTACGCCGCTATTGTCTGCAAGTAAAGCGAACTCAACTTCCCAAACTGCGGCGCCGTGACCTTCCAGAGTGTTCACCAGTTCGCCGTCTAGAGTCCAGACCTTGACCGTATTATCTGTGCTGCTAGAGGCGAGCAGGTTTCCATCCGGGCTAAAGGCAACACCCCAAACTGCACCTTGATGTCCGCTCAGGGTTTTGAGCGGTTTGCCATCAACGCTCCACAGGCGAATGGTGCTGTCTTCACTGGCGGAGGCGATGCGCTCACCGTCTGGACTCACGGCGATCGCCCAGATCGCAGCCTTGTGTCCCTGAAAGGTTTTGAGCAGCTTGCCTTCCCGACTCCACAGATAAATGTTGCCGTCCACGCTGGATGTTACCAGGCGCTGGCTGTCGGGACTAAAACGAAGGGCGTAGACGCTGCTGATCGTGTGTTGGAGAGTGTGCAGCAAGGTGCCATCCCGTTGCCAGATTTTGGCTGTTTGGTCGCCGCCGCCGGTGGCGATGAGTTGACCGTCTGGACTGACATCAACTGCCAGAACCGGGCTGGAATGCCCCAACAGGCGATTGAATTCTGCCGTTCCATAGATGGCTTGTTGCAGCACTTGTTGAACTTGAGATGGCAACTGGGGGCTGGAAGGCACGAGACTGTCGAGCCTGCGTCTGGCTTTGATGGCGCTCACGAGGGCATCTAATTGCTGTTGGGATGCGAATTGCCCTGCCGATGAGGAGGTGAGGGCTTGAACTTCGCTGATGCGGGCTTGCTGCTCGCTGGTGAGGGCTTGATGATATTGCCAAAGGGCGAGAATGCCAAAGGCGATCGCAACTATTAGCGCAGCGCTGAGCGCCCCAAGAAATCTTCGCTGCCGCTTCGCTGTCTCTCGCTCTAAAACTAACCGCTTGCGTTCTTCTGTGAGTCTGGCTTCAACTTCTCTGAGCCTCGCTGCTTCCAGCGCTTGCTGCACTTCCAGCCTGTCTAATTCGCCAGAAGCGGCTAAAAATTGATAGTCCAAATCGCTCAAACTTTTTCCCTGGGCCCAGTAGGAAGCGTCTTTTAACGATTGTCCGCGCAACAATCGCGATTCATCGGTTTGTTTTGAAGCG
Source organism: Microcoleus sp. AT3-D2 (assembly GCF_036705715.1). NCBI lineage: Bacteria > Bacillati > Cyanobacteriota > Cyanophyceae > Oscillatoriales > Microcoleaceae > Microcoleus > Microcoleus sp. AT3-D2. Next base: position 10,678 of record NZ_JAUBVE010000030.1, read on the forward strand.
ATCCAAGCATTGAAAGCTTGGGAGTAAGGACGCAGTTGCTCTAACTGTTTTTCTACCCATTGTAGGTGAAAAACTGCTTGATAAATCGGGTTATTTACCTTTAAAAAACCTTGGTATTTTACTGCCAAACCTGATAGCAGCAGTTCGATATGCTCTCGACTGTCATCCGCTTCAACTTCACCAAATTGTAAGAGGTTTTGATAGATACCTAAGCTACGTGCAGTGAGTTGTTCGTTGCGAATGATGCGATCGCGAATAGTCTTTAAATGCTCCGGCTCATCTTGCGATTCCCATTTATTGATGATGTTTTCTCTCACCAATGATTCTACAAAAAATCCCTCGGTTCCCGGTGGTATTTTTAAATCACCGCTGTGGGCTGACCCCGCCATTTTTACTACTAATTCACATATCTTTTGCGTTAAAAATGGCTGTCCTCCCGTCCAATCTAAGATTTCTTTGAGAACTGCCTGCGGATTGGCTATGACATTTTCTAACCCTTTCGCTAATGGTTGCGCTTCTTCTAAACTAAATCCTGACAAATCGATCGCTTGTCCGATATTAAAAGGTGTCCGATTTTTATCGGCGATTAAATCGCTGGGTGTAGCTACTCCGAAAATCGCGAAGGTAATCCGGTTGTATTCTGGATTAATGGCTCGTTGGTTGTAACAATAACGAATCAAGGCGAAAAAGTCATCGACGGGAAAATCTAAACTTAAAATACTATCAATCTCATCGACAAATATAAAAATTCGCTCGTTCGGAAATTTTACCAATAAAATCTCTTCAATAAATTGACTCAATCTTTGCAGGAGAGAAACTTCTTCTTGTTCTTGCCACCAGATTTTTAAATTGACTTTTCCTACAAGATGGAAACTGCGCCACAAATCCCCAACGATGCCTTTATACCACTGTAAAGGAGTAATGTTTTCGCTACCGATGCGGGTCATGTCGATCGTGCTGCATTGAAATCCTTCGGCTTGCAATCGATGGAAGGTGCGAACGAGAAGGGAAGATTTGCCCATCTGTCGGGAGTTGAGGACGTAGCAAAACTCGCCGAGTTTTAAGGCTTGATAAAGTTCGATATCTGCTTGTCGTTCGACATAGGTAGGCGCATCAGTTGTAAGACTGCCACCAATTTGGTAAGAGTAATCTTTCATAATTGATATTTAATTGTTTCGGATAATTTAACGATCGCCCACGGCATCGCACAAATGTCTATCCTCCTCCTTCACATCGGCATTTGTTCGCAAGTAATCTCGCACGCGATCGCAACCATCAGCCAACAAATCCACTTTCAAAACTCGATCCACATCCCACAAAACCAGCGTATTATCCTCACTCACAGAAGCCACAAATGACCCATCCCCACTATACGCTACCCCCCGAATCGCCGCAGAGTTACCTCGGATCGTCGTTAATTGGGTACCGTCAAGCTTCCAAAACTTCAGCGTATTGTCTACACTACCAGAAGCAATAATATTACCATCCGGGCTAAATGCCACCCCCCAAACCGCCACCGCATGACCTTCCAGAGTTCTCAGTAACTTACCATCCACAGTCCAAATCTTAACAGTATTGTCCCCACTGCCAGAAGCCAGAAATTTACCGTCAGGGCTAAACGCCACCCTCCACACCGCAGCAGTATGGCCTTGAAAAGTTCTCACCAAAGTACCATCAAGCTTCCACAACTTCACAGTACCATCCCCTCCTGCCGAGGCAATTAGCTGACCGTCAGGGCTAAATACCACCTGCCAAATAGGAGCATGATGTCCTGTCATAGTATGCAATAAAGTACCATCGGGCCGCCAAAGCTTGATAGTATTATCTTGACTTCCAGAAGCAATAATTTGACCGCTTGGACTGAAAGCTAATCCAAAAACCGTAGCGTTATGACCTACCAAATTTGCGATCGCTTTTCCGTTTCGAGTCCAGATATTCACCTTATTATCATTTCTGCCAGAAGCAATTAACTTGCCATCGTCACTCAGGGCAACAGCATAAATCGCAGCGTTTTCTACAGTGAAAGTCCTCAACAATTTACCTTGCCGACTCCAAAGCTTAGTCGTGCCATCCTCGCTGCCTGTAGCAATTGTAGAACTATCCGAACTCAGTGCGAGCGCCCAAATTCCGGCTTTATGTGCAGTAATCATCGTCCGCAATGGGTTTTGACTCTGCCACAGCCGCACCGTATTATCTGCACCCGCCGAAGCAATAAAACTGCCGTCTGGGCTCCAAGCTATCCCCCAAATCGCAGCAGTGTGACCTCTCAATGTCGTCCGTTCTGTTCCGTCAAGATTCCAGAGTTTAACAGTTTGATCGCGACTTGCAGAAGCAAGAGTCTGACCATCGGGACTGAAAACAACTCCCGATACTACGGCAGAATGACCTTCAAGCGTTCTAAGCAAAGTACCGTTTTTGTTCCACAGTTTCACCGTTTTGTCTCCACTTCCTGAAGCCACAATCTGACCGTCTGGACTAAACGCTGCTGCAGATACCACAGAAGTATGACCCCGGAGAGTTCTTAACAGTTTGCCGTCTTTGTTCCAGAGTTTCACCGTTTTGTCTCCACTTGCCGTAACAATAGTCTGACCGTCTGGACTGAAAGCCACTGAGGGTACCCCAGCAGTATGACCCTGGAGAGTTCTTAACAGTTTGCCGTCTTTGTTCCAGAGTTTCACCGTTTTGTCCATGCTGGCAGAAGCAATTGTTTGACCATCGGGACTAAACGCCACTGTCCAGATACCAGCAGTATGACCCTGAAAAGTTTTCAACAAAGTTCCGTTTCGCTGCCAAAGTTTTACAGTTCCATCATCACTTCCAGAAACAATAAACTGACCGTCCGGGCTAAATTTGACAGACCGAACGATCGCCTGATGACCTTTGAGTGTTGCTATTTCCGTTCCGTCCCGCCGCCACAGTTTAATAGTTTTATCCACACTTGTTGAAGCAATAAACTTACTGTCCCGACTAATATCAATTCCAATAACAGCCGCTTTATGTCCCGATAAACGGTTGTATTCATCCCCTTCATAAACCGCTTGACGCAATACATTGATAACTTGATTATCAATATTTTTATCCATTTTGCCTAAGTTTTGTAGTCGGCGCTTAGCTTTAATTGCTTCTATTAGTGCATCCAATCGGCGATTAGAGGCAAACAATCCCTCTGAGGAAGAAACCAGGGCTTTAATTTCACTAATCCGAGCTTCGCGCTCACTAATAATGGATCGGCGATACTGAAAATAACTTGTTACTCCTAAAGCACAGGCAAGTAGCAGTGCCATACTCACAGCAAATAGTAATGCCCTCTGTCGTTTAACTGCTTTTTTTTCTTGAATTAATCGCATTTGTTCCTGGGCCAGTCGCGCTTCCACTTCTTTGGTGCGTTCTGCTTCTAAAGCTTGTTGAACTTCTCGCCTATCTAGTTCGGCACTAGCAGCTAAGAACTGATAGTCTAGGTTACTTAAGCTTTTTTCCTGCGCCCAGATTTGACCATCTTTTAAAGCTTGTCCCCGCAAAAGTCGGGAAGAATCTGTTTGTTGTGAAGCAATCCAAGCATCGAAGGTTTGCGAGTAGGGGCGCAGTTGCCCTAATTGCTTCTCTACCCATTCCAGGTTAAAAACTTCAGCATAAACCCTGTTTCTTACCTGTAAATAACCATTGCTTTTAACAACTAATCCCGATAATAATAGTTCAATTTGTTCTGGTGAGTCATCAGTTGATACCCTTCCCGCTCTTTTGCTCAAAGGTAGAAATCTTTCATTTCCTTGTAGAGGCAATTCCCCTGTGGTTGCCCTATAAAGATTTGGGTCAGGCACGGAGGTACTGCCCCTATAGTCCTCTTCAAAGTCGCACAATGAAAAAGATCCGCTGGCTAAGGGGGGGTTAGATAGTAAAATTTGCTGGTAGATGCCGAGTAATCTGCCCGCGCGTAGTTCGTTGCGAATAATCCGCTCCTTTATGGTTTTTAAATGTTCCGGTTCATCCTGAGATTCCCATTTATTAATAATATTTTTTCGCACTAAACGTTCTACCCAAAATTCTTCTGCTTCTGCTGGAATTGTTACTACTTTTGGCGGTGTTGTTTGAGTTGCTAGGTAGGCTAAATAGCACAGTTTTTGCGTCAGGAATGGCTGCCCAGAAGTCCAAGCCAATATCTCTTTGAGAATAGCTTCATAATTATTGACTACACTTGCCAATCCCGCCGCTAATGGTTGGGCTTCTTCTAGTTCAAAACCTCGTAAATTTATGGCTCGACCAATATTAAAAGGAGTTCGTTTTTTATCAACAATTAAATCGCTAGGTGTAGCTACTCCAAATATTGCAAAACTAATACGATTATATGCTGGATTAATTGAGCGTTGATTATAGCAAAAGCGAATAAGGGCAAAAAAATCATCGACAGGGAAATCTAGACTGAGAACACTGTCAATTTCATCAATAAATATAATGATTTGTTGGTCAGGAAACTTGGCTAACAAAATATCTTCAATAAAATGACTCAATCTTTGCAGAAATGATACATCTTCTTCATCGCGCCACCAGGTTTTTAAGTTAACTTGCCCTAAAAGATTGAAGCCGCGCCACAGTTCCCCAATCATGCCTTTATACCACTGTAAAGGAGTGATATTTTCGCTACCGATGCGGGTCATGTCGATCGTGCTGCATTGAAACCCTTCGGCTTGCAATCGATGGAAGGTGCGAACGAGAAGGGAAGATTTGCCCATTTGGCGGGAATTGAGAACGTAACAAAACTCACCTCGTTTTAAGGCTTCATAAAGTTCTATATCTGCTTGTCGTTCGACATAGGTAGGCGCATCAGTTGTGAGACTGCCACCAATGTGGTAAGAGTAATCTTTCATAATTGATAGTTAATTGTTTCGGATAATTTAGCGATCGCCCACTGCATCGCACAAATGTCTATCCTCCTCTTTCACATCGGCATTCGTTCGCAAATAATCCCGCACCCAGTCGCAACCAAAAGCCAGGGGGTCTGTATTGAGAATTCGCTTCACATTCCACAAAATCGCCGTTTGGTCGAGGCTGGCCGAGACAAGGAAAGTGCCGTCGGGACTAAAGGAACTTTCTCTCACCGCACCTGTATGCCCCGTGAGCGTCGTCAGCAAGATGCCGTTAGAGTTCCAGAGTTTCACCGTATTATCAAGACTTGCCGTAGCAATGATTTCACCATCCGGGCTAAAGGACACTCCCGGCACTCCCTGTGCGTGACCTTTAAGCGTTCTCCGTAGCTGTGAAGAGTGGGGAACCGAGGTGCCTTGAAGAGTCGAAGAGAAATCTAATTTCCAGAGTTTGACGGTGGCATCCGTACTGGCTGAGGCTAGAGTCTTGCCATCTGGACTGAAACTGACCCCCAGAGTCATAGCCTGATGGGCGCGGATCGCCTGCAACAAAGTGCCATCGGGCTTCCAAATCGCGATCGCGCCGCTGCTATTGACGGCGGCTAGAGCTTCTCCATCAGGGCTAAAGGCTACGTCCCAGAAGGAGCTGCCATCTAGCTTGAGAGTTCTCAGCAAAGTGCCGTCTGGCTGCCAGAGTTTCACCGTGCCGTCTAAGCTTGCGGAGGCAAGAATTTTACCGTCAGGACTCCAAGTAATTCCGTAAACGACTCCGTTGTGTGCCTTGATTTCTCTCAGGAATCTGCCACCCTTGTGCCAGAGTTTCACTGTTTTTTCGCCCCCCACGGCAATGAGTTTACTGTCAGGACTGAATGCCACAGACCAATGCACTCCTTTGCCCTCCTTAAGCGTCTTGTGCAACGTACCATCGACGCTCCAAAGTTTCACCGTGCCGTCTGTACTTGCAGTGGCGACGATTTTTCCGTCAGGAGCGAAAGCAGCAGCATAAACAGCGCCCTCATGACCTTGCAGGGGCAAGAAAAAAATGTTTTTCGGCTGCCAAAGTTTGACATCATTTCCTATACCCAGCGAAGCAATGAAAGTGCCGTCAGGACTGAACTCGATATCCCACACGCCACCGGTATGTCCTCTAAAAGTTCTCAGCTCTTTACCGTCTTTGCTCCAAAATTTGATGGTTCGATCGTCGCTCGCTGTGGCGATAATCTCACCGTCAGGACTAAAATCTATAGCCTGAACGCCAGAGGCGTGACCCTTAAGGGTTCGCAGGGGAGGCACTTGCCTTGGCGGATTAAGAGACATCAGCAAAGTGCCTGGGTGTAACTCTTCGTCTGGCCCAGCATTGGAGCGCCAAAGTTTAACAGTTTTATCCATGCTGGCGGAGGCAAATATCTCGCCGTCAGGACTGAACTCGACCTCCCATATCGCAGCGCTATGCCCTTGAAACGTTCTCCGTAACTTTACCGAGGCCCATTCTGGGCCGTCTTTTTTCCACAATCGGATCGTACCCTCGGCACTTCCGCTAACGAGCATTTCCCCATCGGGGCTAAAGCTAAGGCTGCGAACTGCATCGGTGCGATCGAGAATGGTTAATAAAATGCCGTTTTTGTCCCAGAGTTTAACGGTGTTATTCTCACCGGATGCGGCTAAAATCTCGCCATCTGGGCTGAAGGCCACACCGTTAAACTCGGTACTGTGTCCCTCAAGGGTGTGTAGGAGTTTGGGGTTCTGCCAAGAAATTCCCTGTTGCTGCCAAACTTTAACTGTGCCATCTCCACTGGCACAAGCGAGGAGTTTACTGTCGGGGCTAAAAACCATCCTCCATACCATACCGTTGTTGGCAAAAGTCCCTTGCAGAGTGCCGTCTCGCTTCCAGAGCTTGACCGTGTTATCCATACTTGATGAGGCAATTGTCTCAGAGTCGGGGCTGACTGCTAATCTATACAGTGTCGCCTGATGTCCTGAAAAGCGGTTGAACTCCGAAGCTCCATAAACTGCCTGCTCTAGTAATAATTGCACGCGATTTTCTAGTTCGGGATTTGCCCCACCGAGTTGTTGCAGTTTGCGCTTGGCTGTGATGGCGGCAATGAGGCTGTCTAATTTTTGCTCTAAGGTGAAGAGGGCTTCGGAGGAGGTGGCGATCGCTTCTACCTCACTCAATGTAGCTCGACGATATTGCCAAAAAGCTGCTGTTCCGAGAAACAGGGCGATCGCTAATGCTAAAGAGAGTGCAGCAATAAACCACTTTTGCCGTCTGGCATTTTTTTCGACTTCTTTTAACCTTTCTGCTTCTAAGGTCAGTTGCATTTCTTGCTTGTCGAGTTCGGCGCTAGCTGCTAAAAACTGATAGTCTAAATCGCTCAAACTTTTTCCCTGCATCCAGAGTTGAGCATCTTTTAAGGATTGTCTCCTCAAAAGGCGCGAATCATCTGTTTGTTTGGAAGCGCTCCAAGCATCGAAAGATTGGGAGTAAGGACGCAGTTGCCCTAATTTTTTTTCTATCCATTCTATATTAAATACTTCTTGATAAATTCTGTTTTTTACCTGCAAGCAGCCTTCATTTTTTACCACTAAACCCGATAGCAATAGTTCGATTTGTTCTCGGCTGTCATCGGTTGGTACTTCCACACTTTGCAAGACTTGCTGGTAAATGCTGAGCAATCTTCCGGCGCGTTGTTCGTCACGGAGGATGCGATCGCCTATCGTTTTTAAATGCTCCGGTTCGTCCAGGGATTCCCATTTATTGATGATCTGCGATCGCACCAAACTATCCATCCAAAATGCCTCTGTTCCAGGGGGAATATTTACTAATCCTCCCGCCGTTTCTAGGCTGGATCTATACGCCAAATAGCAAATTTTATGGGTGAGAAATGGCTGTCCTGAAGTCCAAGCTAATATTTGTTTGAGAACGGCATGAGGATTACTGACGGCACTCTCTAATCCTTTAACTAATTGTTGGGATTCGTGCAGTTCAAAACCCCGCAAATCTATAGCATGACCGATATTAAAAGGAGTTCGCTTTTTGTCGGCAATTAAATCGCTTGGCGTCGCGACTCCAAAAATTGCAAAAGTAATGCGGTTATACTCTGGATTAATCGCTCGCTGATTGTAGCAAAACCGAATTAAGGCAAAAAAATCATCGACAGCGAAATCCAAACTGAGAATGCTATCGATTTCATCGATGAATATAAAGATGCGCTCTTCCGGAAATTGAACCAGTAGGATATCTTCTATAAAATGACTCAATCTTTGCAAAAATGAGACCTCTTCTTCGTCGCGCCACCAGGTTTTTAAATTAACTTTTTCTAACAAAATGAAGCTGCGCCACAAATCCCCAACAATTCCTTTATACCATTGTAAGGGAGTGATATTTTCGCTACCGATGCGGGTCATGTCGATCGTGCTGCATTGAAAACCTTCTGCTTGCAGTCGGTGCTGGGTACGGACTAAGAGAGAAGATTTGCCCATTTGCCGGGAGTTAAGCACGTAACAAAATTCGCCAGCTTTTAAGGCTTCATAAAGTTCGGAATCTGCTTGCCGGACTACGTATGTAGGCGCATCACTGGCGAGACTGCCACCAATTTGGTATGTTACCTGGGTCATGCGGTTTATGGGTGGGTTTAAAGCTGAGTATGTAGGGAATTTATTTAGAGGTAAGGATGTGGTGCTGGAGCTGTATTATAATATAAGTTATGATAAACTATGCTAAATTATGGTTGATTTATCCCTTTTTTTTAGTGCACGTAGGCGGACTTTGTTTGTATAGCAGCGATTTCTAAGCGCCAGAAAACGTCGAGTTTTAAAGGGGGATATTGGATTACGCAAAAAAACTGTAAAGCCGGCTCTAAATAAAGTTGTGCGAACCAAAATAGATGCGGTACAACTCACAGCTTAGCGTACAGCGGTTGTTATCGATATGAATCAGCCCTATACTAAATAATTTAGAAGCCACTATCGGATCTAATTCCACTCCGTGTTCCGATTTTACTACTTGTTTAAGTGCAACCGCCAATTCGAGATACTCTTGCAATGTTGCCCAAAAACTCCGCAAGTAATCTTTATAAATTCCCGCTATTGTCGGAGCTTCTTGTAGTAGCTGATCTAGTGTTACACTGTTGTGACAGAGGTGGTAAAAAGCGAGCCGCACCAGATAAGGATGTCCCCCCACCATTGCCATCAGTCGATCGGCATCGGAACCCTCTGTCCAATCCAGTCCGTGACGCTGAGCTAAAGCAAGTATCTGCTCTTCTGTAAAATAGGGCAATTGCAGCGGTAAACCGACATTAAAAGGCGATTCAGTGAGCTTTAAAGGAATATAAATTTCTGTGGAGTGAAGAACGATTAATCGCAGTTTTCCCAAAGTTTCAATCCGCTTTGCTTCTTCATGCCAGCTTCGCAGCAGCGGCAAAAATTCTCTGGCAATTTTTGGATACTCAAAAATTATATTTACTTCATTTAACGCTAACACAATAGGGGTACTTATTTGTGCTAATATATATTGTTGCAAATAGATGGTGCAGCTTACTTTGCTACCCATGTCTTCATCCCAATAATCCTCTAATAGAGGTGGTAATTCTAGGTTACGGCTGATGTTGGCACAAAACCAGCGTAAAAATTTATCGATATTGGCTAAGACAGCTTCCTCGGCTTGCTGAAAATCTAAACTTACAGTTCGATAGTCAAGAGAAGTCGCGCGATCTAAAATCCGTAGGAGAAGGGAGCTTTTTCCCATCTTCCTGGGAGCTTTAATCCGCAGAACACTTCCTGGCTTGGTAATCTCTCGATAGGCGAGTTCTTCAATTAGCGGGTGAGGGATATAAAATGGCGAACCGAGGGGCACGGGAGAGCCGGGAAATTCTAAAGGTGTTGCGAGGCATTGGCTGCGGGTGAAGGATTCAATTAATTCTCGTTCCTCTGCGGTCAGGGAACGTGATTCTACACAAGAGCGAAAATTTGATTTGCTAATAGATGTCTGCAAGATTTGAGAGAGAGATTGCCACAAGGATGAGGCGATGTTTCTCAGGTAATGCTCTCCGTAATGAGAGGCAGATGCGATACTTGTATAAGTCTTTCCTTCCCAAACTTGGCGGAGTATGATTTCTTGTACTGGGTATAAATCTTTTTGTAATCGCACACGAGTTAGCTGTAGTACCTCATCTATCGTCATAACTGGCAATAACCATATAAGTGTATCGTTGATATTATCACTTATGATTGAGTGTAAAGCTCAGATCGATCGCCTATTGGATTGCGACACGCTCCTGTCGCGACATTTTGCAGGGGGTAATTGGTCAAATCGGTTAAATATCCCCGAAGACTATCACTGTCAATAATCAAGAATTCCCTCGCGGGGTGGGGGCGAGTGTATTTAACCTGCCTGCACTCTTCAAGGGTACAAGAGTGAACCCACCTCTACAGGCTTTGGAGAATGGTTCTCTTCGTTAAGTGAAATCCTTGAAATGCGTTAAATCTGGTAATTTCCCCGTTGCCTGACGGATCGCAGAGTGCTATAACCTAATTTCAATGGGCGCTGGCGATCCTACTGGAAAGGAATCTGTGCTCAGTTTTTCTTTATCGTTGGCCAAAATGTCATGCCGGTGTCACAGTTGGTAGTGAAGGCAGAATTAAAAATGTGACAGTTGACTTTGCTAAAGCTGAGTCGATTGATGTTAAGTTAATTAACATTAGTTTCAGATCGCTGCATTTACTCATCACAAGCGTTAAGTCCAAAAGCATAATTCTTATTTTTGTGCTAGCAGGTTTTTTTATTTCCATGTAATCCTGTCTTAAAAACTTTAGCAAATAACCTAGTTGATTTAATGCAAATGATTCATGAAATCTTTCCTAATTATTTTATTCCTCACGGTCATTGCTACTTGTGGAAGCCTGGATTAGTGGGGCTGCACATTTTGTCCGATGGTTTGATTGCCGTGGCTTATTTTTTGATACCCATCACGCTGATTTATATTGTTAATAAGCGGAAAGACGTGCCTTTTGACTGGGTTTTCATGCTGTTTGGCTCTTTTATTGTCTGCTGCGGGATTACCCATATTATGGAAATATGGACGCTGTGGCATCCTAATTATTGGTTCTCTGGTTTTCTTAAAGCGATTACGGCGCTGATTTCGCTAAGTACAGCAGCAGTGCTGGTGGAACTAATCCCAAAAATCTTGGCTATTCCCAGTCCAGATCAATTGGCGGTGGCAAATGTAGCTTTACAAAATGAGATTGGCGATCGCAAACAAGCTCAAGAAGCACTCTCGGAATTAATGCTAGAATTGGAAAAACGCGTGATGGAGAGGACGATCGCTTTAGAATCCACTAATGAACTTTTGCTACAGGAAAATCGCGATCGCTCTTTGGCGGAAAATTCATTGCGGCACTCGGAAGCTAAACTGCTAGAACAAACTCAGCATTTAGAGAACGCTCTGCAACAACTTAAAGGCGCTCAAACTCAACTCGTGCAAACTGAAAAAATGTCGTCTTTGGGGCAAATGGTAGCTGGGGTTGCCCACGAAATCAATAACCCTGTTAACTTCATTTATGGCAATTTGATTCCTGCGGAGGAATACATTAAAGAGCTTGTAGAATTGATTAAGGCTTATCAAGTTTATTACCCCACTCCGGCGCCGGAAATTGCAGACAAGATTCGCACTATCGAACTCGATTTTATTTTAAAAGACCTGCAAAAACTTTTTGGTTCGATCAAAATTGGAGCAGAGCGAATTAGGGAAATTGTTAAATCTTTACGGACTTTCTCGCGGTTAGACGAAGCCGACATGAAAAAGGTAAATATCCATGAAGGTATCGATAGCACTTTAATGATTTTGCAGCACCGCTTGAAAGAACAACCAAACCGTCCGCCTATCCAAGTGATTAAAGAGTATGGAGATGTGCCAAAATTGGAATGCTACGCTGGGCAGCTTAACCAAGTATTTATGAATATTTGTTCTAATGCTATTGATGCTTTAGAACAGATTGTACAGGAGGGATATTCGACCAACGGCTATTGGGAAAATAATTTATCTGACCACTTACAAAACGCCTATTGCCCACTGCTAAAAATTCGCATCCGCACCCTTTTAGTTGATGACAAGTGGGTGCAGATTCACATTGCTGATAATGGCACTGGCATAGATTATGATGCGATCGCTAAAATTTACGATCCATTTTATACAACGAAACCTATCGGTGCTGGTACCGGGCTGGGTTTGGCAATTGCTTATCAGATTATTCAAGCCCATGAAGGTTATTTGCGCTGTACTTCCGAGGTGGGGAGAGGTACGGAGTTTATCATTGAAATTCCTTTGCGATCGCAATTTGGCGATCGCCCCCTACTCCAAAAGCAAGCTGTTATGAACAAGCTGGGTTTAGGCGTTAATAAATAATTCTGAATCCAGCTACCATTTTCGGTTTATTTTATTTTTTGCCTAACTTAGGTATCATCAAATCCATATTATCTGCCAACAACAAGTATTATGTGGGAAGCACTCAAAAATATCTTTTCCCCGACTCAGTATATGCCTCACGGTCATTGCTATCTTTGGCAAACGCCTTTAGTGTGGCTGCACGTAACTGGGGACTTTTTAATCGCGATCGCCTACTATTCAATTCCGGCGATGCTAATTTATTTTATCTTCAAGCGGCGCGATGTTCCTTTTTTAGGAATATTTGCTTTATTTGGTGCATTTATTATTCTGTGTGGGACGGGTCACTTGCTAGACATTTGGACGTTGTGGCATTCCGCTTATTGGCTGTCGGGGATTGAAAAAGGAATTACTGCACTGGTTTCCTGCTTCACCGCCGCCTCAATGGTAACACTATTGCCCCAGTTTTTGTCTTTAAAAACACCCCAAGAATTAGAGGCCATAAATCGCAAGTTGCAGACTGAGATTGGGGTGCGTGAAGATGCTGAATTAGCGTTGCGCCACGCTTATGATGATTTAGAAATTAAAGTCCAAGAGCGCACCGCACAGTTAACAGAAATTAATGGTTATTTAGAAGCAGAAATAAGAGAAAAAGTAGCCGCTGAATCCGCTTTGCGTGAACGAGAAAGTAGGTTAACAGAACAACAAAATGGTTTGCTCGAATTAGCAAAAAATTCTAGTATCTACGAGGGAAATATCAGCGAGGCGTTGAGAGAGATTACGCAAATGGCAACTCGTACCCTGAATATCGATCGGGCAAGTATTTGGTTTTATCAGGAAAATAAATCCGCACTGTGCTGTGCGGATATTTACGAACTGACTCCCAATCAACACAGCGCCGGTGGAGAAAGGAAAGTTGCTGACTATCCTAGCTATTTCCAAGCTTTGAAGACAGAACAGGCGATCGCAGCAGTTGATGCCAAAACTGATCCGCGCACCCGAGAATTTAGCGAATCTTATTTGACGCCTTTAAACATCTCGTCGATGCTAGATGTTCCTATTACCCATAAAGGGCAAATTGCGGGTGTAATTTGTTTAGAACATCAGGGAACGACCAGGAATTGGACGCTGGACGAACAAAGCTTCGCTAGCTATGTGGCGCAGATCGCAGCTTTAGCAATGGAAGCTCGCGATCGCAAGCAAGCCGAGCTAAACTTGCGTTCTGTCACCGAACGCTTGCAATATTTGCTGGCGACTACTCCGGCGGTGATTTTTAGCTGCAAATTAGGGGAAAATTATGACGTAACATTTGTCAGCGATAATATTGTTTCAATGATTGGTTACGAATCCCGAAATTTTCTTGATGGTTCCCTTGATTGGCATAGCTTGGTTCATCCAGAAGATCGAGAGATTGTTGATACTTCATACGCTCAGATATTGGAAAAAGAATCGATTTCCTACGAATACCGCGAACGGCACAAAGACGGTAGTTATCGCTGGATATACGATGAGGTTAAGTTAGTCAAAGATGCTGCTGGTATACCTGTGGAGTGTGTTGGTTATGGAGTAGATGTTACGGCTCGCAAACAGGCGGAAATAGCCTTGCAGCAACAAGTAAAAAGGGAGCGGCTAGTGAATTCCATTCAAGAGCGAATTCGTTCCTCTCTTAACCTAGAAGAAGTGCTGACTATGGCTGTGGAAGAAGTCCGCCAGTTTTTGTCAACTGATAGAACAGTTATTTACCGCTTTAATCCAGATTGGAGTGGATTTATAGCCGTAGAGTCGGTATCCGTCGGTACGATGCCGATTTTGGGAATTGACATTAATGACCCTTGTTTTCGACAACGCTACGTCTCTGTTTACGAGCAGGGACACATTCGTGCGATCGACAATATTTATACAGCAGGTATTTCAGAGTGCCACGTTAATTTACTGAGCGAGTTGGAAATTAAAGCTAACCTCGTCGTTCCCCTTTTGCAAGGTGAAAAACTATGGGGGCTACTCATTGCTCATCACTGCCGCAGTCAAAGGCATTGGGACTCTTCTGAGATAGAATCTCTCAAGCAAATTTCCGTGCAGCTAGCAATTGCTATCCAGCAATGCACCCTTTTTGAACAAGCTCAAACAGAAATTGCCGATCGCAAATTAGCAGAAACAGCATTACAAAAAGCTGTCGTAGCTGCTGATACAGCTAACCGCGCCAAGAGCGAATTCCTTTCTTCTATGAGCCACGAATTGCGGACTCCCCTAAATGCCATTCTCGGATTTAGTCAGGTGATGGTGCGCGATTCATCTCTCAACAATCAACACCAGCAGCACCTAGAAATTATTAATCGCGCGGGTGAACACTTGCTTGCGCTAATTAATGACATTTTGGAAATGTCCAAAATTGAAGCGGGTCGAAGTCAGCTTAATGAAAGCAGTTTTAATTTAATGCGCTTGCTAAAAACCTTAGAAGAAATGTTTCGATTAAAAGCTAAATCTAAGAAATTGCAGCTAAATTTGGAAGTGGGTGACCGTGTACCACACTTTGTTACTGCAGATGAAGGTAAATTGCGCCAAATTTTGATTAATCTTGTAGGAAATGCGATCAAGTTTACAGAGAGGGGTAGCGTTACTTTGCGAGTGAAAAAGAAGGTAGAAGAAAGTTTGGGGGCTGAAAATGCAGAGTTTTCGGACACACAAACAAAACTTGCCGACGCGGGTTGTGAACATTCCGAAAGCTTAGCGGTTGAAACCACAGCTATACCAAAAAGAACCGGATGGTGCACTGGTTTTAATCAGTCCGAAAGCTTAGGAAACTGTGATTGTGTAGACGCGAATGACCTTCGCCCGGAATTGTTACGCCTTCAGTTTGAAATTGAAGATACTGGCCTTGGCATTGCCGCAGAAGAGATGAATAAGTTATTTGAACCATTTGAGCAAACAAAAACAGGTCAAAAGTCTCAGCAGGGGACTGGATTAGGTTTACCAATTAGCCGCAAATTTGTACAAATGATGGGAGGAGATATTACTGTCAGCAGTAAACCTGAGTTGGGAAGTAAGTTTACATTTGATATTCAAATCAGCCTTGCCACTCCAAGCGAAATTAAAATCCTTAAACCGCAGAAAAAAGTAATTAGTTTAGCACCGAATCAACCAGAATACCGGATTTTGGTTGTTGACGATCGCGCCGATAACTGCCTAGTCATAGAGAGATTATTGTCACCACTAGGCATCCTCGTGCGAGAAGCTAGAGATGGTGAAGAAGCTATTTCTGTATGGGAGGATTGGCAACCGCACCTGATCTGGATGGATATGCAGATGCCTGTCATGGATGGCTATGAAGCCACCAGACAAATTAAAGCTCATCCTCTCGGAAAACAAACTATAATAGTTGCTCTTACTGCTAGCGCTTTTGAAGAGGAACGACAAACTATTTTAGGAGCCGGCTGCGATGATTTCATGCGTAAACCCTTCGATGCAAAGATATTATTTGCGAAAATGGAAGAACTTTTAGGAGTGCGCTATATTTACGAGGAATCAGTTGATGCAAAACTAGAAAATGAAAGCGAAATTAGCGAAGTGACTAGCAATCAATCTGTCGAGTCACAACTCAGTCAAATGCCTCTTGAGTGGGTAGAAAAGATATCTCATGCTGCTCATGAATGTTGCGACGATAAAATTGTCAAGTTGATTGAGGAAATGCCGAGCGAGTTTGCCTTGGCTGCAGAATATTTAACTACTTTGGTGCAGGATTTCCTATTTGACGACATTATAGATATAGCGCAGTCAGCAGTTGCGATGACCTGAAAATACCAGTTTTCAACTAATCTAAACTTGGGAGGCTATTTCATTTAAAAAAGACCTAACATTAAGCCGCAATAGCGTCTCCTTGTAATCTTTTTTTAGGAGAGACAATCGGAATTTATACTGTTTCGTTTTTTTGATGTAAACTTCTTAAGTATTAATATCTTTTATCTTGACAAACTACCGTGAGCGATCGCATGGACAGCCATCAATATCCTACAATTCAAGCCAACATTTTAGTAGTTGATGATAAGCCCGATAATGTGCGGCTTTTATCTACAATCTTGACCGAACAAGGGTATCAGGTTCGTAAAGCGCTGAACGGGCAAAGGGCTATCGCTACAGTGCAAGAGTTTCCGCCGACTCTAATTTTGCTGGACGTGATGATGCCAGACATGAATGGATATGAGGTATGCGCAAAGTTGAAAGCTTCACCAAAAACCAGTTCCATTCCCGTGATTTTTTTAAGCGCCTTAGATGACGTTTTAGATAAGGTGAAAGCCTTTGATGTGGGAGCAGTTGACTATATTACTAAACCTTTTCATGGTAAAGAAGTATTGGCACGAGTGGCAAATCAGTTAACTATTCAAAGTCAACAACAGTTACTTCAAGAGCAAACGAAGCAATTCCAAGAACTTGTCGAACGTTTGCAAAATGAAATTAGAGATCGGCAGGGGGTAGAGGTAGCTTTACGGCTTGCTCAAACAAAGTCGGATCATTTATTGCTGAATATTTTACCAGCAGCGATTGTTGAAAATTTAAAAAAGGGCGAGGGTTCTCCTGCCCAGAGGTTTGATTCAGCAACAGTTCTTTTTGCCGATATTGTCGATTTTACGTCTATTGCTGCTAGAATGTTACCTCTAGAATTGGTAAATGTACTGAACCAAATTTTTTCAAGATTTGACCAACTAACTGAAAAACACGGTTTGGAAAAAATTAAAACAATTGGAGATGCTTATATGGTAGCGGGGGGGTTGCCTGTGCCGAGGGCAGATCATGTAGAAGCGATCGCAAATATGGCTTTGGATATGCAGGAAGCGATCGCTGATTTTCAAACTGACAGAGGCGAACCATTTCAAATTCGGATTGGCATTCATACAGGGCCAGTAGTTGCTGGCGTAATTGGCACTAAAAAATTTATCTATGACTTGTGGGGAGATACTGTTAATGTTGCTTCTCGGATGGAATGTCAAGGATTACCGGGATATATTCAAGTTACTACAGCTATTTACGAACTGTTAAAAGATCGGTATTTATTTGAGGAAAGAGGTGCGATCACGGTTAAAGGTAAAGGAGAGATGATCGCCTATTGGCTAAAGGGTACAAAAGATAATTCAGCGGGTGAAACTGATTATTGTCAAACGCAGTCCACTCCTAGCGAACTAATAGAGTACCCAAATACCCGAATTATTTAAGAAGTCGGGCATCTAACCTAGGAGCTATAGATGAACGTCGAGCTAATCATTAAAAAATGAAAATAATTTGCAGTTTGCAATTTGTATTTTCCCGGACGATTTCAATGCGATCGATAAATTCTCGAAAGTAAAACCTGCGTTCTGATTCTGATAAATCGAGCCAAAATTGCGGCAGGGAAACTGTTTGGGCAATTTCTCGCAAATTTACTGGGGGTAGTTGCGCCAATTTGTTTTGCAGTTCGGCAATTTCGGTGCGGATTTTGTATGCTCTAAACTCTGCCGTTTCCGTGTCTAATATGCCGCTGTCAATCAGGGCGGAAAGTTGCTCTATAATTTCTTGTTTCGAGGCGATCGCCCTGACAATTCCTGCTTTAATTCCACTCATATTCGGCATTTGCAACCCCGCAACAGCATCGGGTAAATCCCGACAAATACCGGCGATAGTTAATTGCAATACTTCATCGTAGGAAAGACCGCTACATTTAGGCTGTTTTGGACAGTTAATCGGTCGCAAATAAAGGTATTCTTTTTCTTTGCGGTAGGAGGTGACTTTGGCAACTGTCATGGGCGATTTGCATTCTGCACAAATTGCTAAACCTGCGAGGGAACGTGGGGCGCTAGCGCTGCGAGGAGAAAGGCAGCGGTTGCGGCGCAGCAATCTGTCTATTTGGGCGGCTTCTTCTCTGGAAATAATCGGGACGTGGGTGTTAGAAATTACTTGGCCGTTTTGATATTCCAAATCGCCTCGGTAGGCGGGATTTGTCAGCCAGCGGCGGCCGGTGCTTACAGAGATTTTTTTGTTGTATTTCTTGGCTAAATACCGCACGGAACCTCGCAAGGAACCGTAAATTAAAAAGTGTTCAAAAAAGTCTTTAACGGTGGGGGCGGTGGTTTTATCGATCGTATAACAATCTTTGCCGCGCCGGTACCCGTAAGGAGCCTTACCCGGTGGAATCCGGGATTTGATGCGGTTGCGCGCGTGTCCTTTGCGAATACTCCGGCTGTGTTGGCTGCGCTGGATTTCTGCGAGGATTTGCAGCAAGTTTTTGCGGTTTCGCGGTTCTGTTTCTGCTTGTACGATGATTTCGACGCCGAGGTTTTCGAGTTGGGCGAGGTGCGAACACACTTGCTGCAATGTGTCGCCGAGTTCTTCAAATCGCTGAATTAATAAGTATTTGACTGGTTCTGTTTGGCAGTCTTTGAGGAGTTGCTGAAGTTGCTGCCGCCCTCCTAAGTCTTGATAGGTGCGATCGACTTCTTGACCCCAAATTTCCGGTGCGGGTGCTGCTTCGAGTAGCGGTTCGGTGTAAGAATAAGCGATGATTTTCATCTGTTACTCGCTGAGTTCGATGATGTTGCCGTCGGGATCTTGGGTAAATAATGCCGATCGACCTGACGCGCTCATTTGGAACGGGCAATTGTGAGCGATTAACTGCTGTTTGGCTGCCTCTAAGTTAGCAACAGAAAATGCTAGATGTCGGTTGCGTCCCCATTTGGCATGGTCTACGGCATCTGGGATAATTGTTGCACCTAAAATTAGGTGGAGCTGGAAGTCGCCGATTTGATACCAGATTCCGGCAAATTTTAAGTTTCGATCGATTTTTTGCAGTTTTAGTACGGTGCTGTAAAAGTGTTGGGATTTTTCCAGGTTGGAGATGAGTATGGCGGCGTGGAGGGATTGGGTAATTTGCATTTTTGTTGGAATTTATTGTTTTATTTTAACCGCTGATGGAGGCAGATGAGCGCTGATGAACGCAGATTTTTTGATGTTGGTTGAGTTTTTGATATGATAACATTGTCCGTCGCTCTTAATATATCCATTATCAAGTCTTGTAACAAAAAACTGCCCGTTGGGAGTGTTTTTAACAATGGTTTCTCAAAAAAGTGCGATCGTCTCCAGATCGGGCAAATTCCGTCTCCGCAATGTCTTGGTAGTTCCCTTTGTTCTCCAAATTTTGGCGGCTGTTGGCTGCGTTGGCTATCTCTCTTACAGAAATGGAGAGCAGATAGTCAACGATATTGTTAGTCAGTTGCGGCAGGAAGTGAGTGCGAGAGTTTACGAACGTGTTCAAACCTATCTGGAAGCTCCGCCACTGGTGAATCAAATCAATCAGGATGCTGTACCTTTGGGGGTGTTGAACTTTGACAATTTGGAGCAAGCTAGACCATATTTTTGGAAACAAGTTCTGCAATTTAAGTCGATCGGTCACGCGGGAATTGCCAATGAAAAAGGTCAGTATCTGCGTGTGGGTTGGGTAAATCGGCTGGTTGGACTGGAACAACCTCAGCTTGCCCAGCAACTGATTCCGGGGGGTGGCGACTTGATATATTACAACCTTGACGAGAATGGAAACCCAACAACAATCGAAAAAAACACGCCCAATTATGATGTTCGCACGCGCCCTTTTTACACAGTAGCTGTTGAGAAGAAACAGGCAGCTTGGAGTAAAGTTTATATTAATTTTGGCTACGGTACGCTGCAAATTAATGCGAGTCTACCCTATTATGATGCCGAAGGGAAACTAATTGGCGTGCTGACTTGCCAGATGGGACTAGATCAAATTCGCCACTTCCTGCAAACCTTACGGGTGGGCAATTCCGGTCAAGTATTTATCATTGAACCCCAGGGGGAGTTAATAGCCACTTCGGTTAAAGAACAGCCTCTTGCGGTGGGAACAGGCAAAAATACAAAGCGGCTCAAAGCACAGGAAAGCAGCAACCCGCTGATGCGTCAAAGTGTGGTTTATCTACTCGATCGCTTCAAGCGTTTGGAAGACATAGATCAAACTGTTCAACTTGACTTTAAGCTGAACGGTGAGCGGCAATTTATCCAAGTTTCTCCACTAACTGATAAGTACGGTCTCAATTGGCTGAGTGTAGTAGTAGTTCCTGAAGCAGACTTTATGGCGCAAATTTATGCTAACACTCGCCACACCATTTTACTGTGTATTGTGGCTCTAATTGTCTCTGTTGGAGTGGGTATTTTCACCGCTAGCTGGATTACTCGCCCCCTGAACCAAATTGCTCAAGCTTCAGAATATCTAGCAGGTGGTGCTCTTAACCAGAACGTTGATTCCAGTCGGATTTGGGAAATTGAAACCTTAAGAAATTCCTTTAATAGCATGGCGAGACAGCAGCAAGAATCCTTTGAAACCCTAGAAGATAAAGTCAAAGAACGTACCTCTGAACTCGCCACAGCCACTAAACAAATTGCCGCTCTCAACCAGCGCCTGAAAGCGGAAAACCTCCGCATGAGCTCCGAGCTCGATATGCTCAAACAAATGCAGCAGTTGATTCTGCCAAAACCTGCTGAACTTGCAGCCATTGAAGATTTAGATATTGCCGGATTTATGGAGCCAGCCTCGGAAGTAGGCGGTGATTACTACGACGTACTTTGTACTAACGGGGTTGTCACGATTTGCATTGGTGATGTCACCGGACACGGATTAGAAAGTGGCATTTTGATGGTGATGACTCAAGCTGCGGTCCGCACTCTTCAGGAAATGCAAGAATCCAACCCGGTGCGTTTTTTAGATACCCTCAACCGCACTATTTATAAAAATGTCCAGCGCATGAACTCCGACAAAAATATGACACTAGCTTTGCTCAACTATGCGGATCGCACAATTAGTATCAGCGGTCAACATGAGGAAACTCTTGTGGTCAGGAAAGGCGGTCAAATCCAGCGGATAGACACCATGAATTTAGGATTTCCGCTGGGTTTAGATGAGGATATTTCCGATTGGATTAGCCATGTTTTAGTTGACTTAGAACCTGGGGACGGGGTGGTGCTTTATACTGACGGCATCCCCGAAGCTAGAAACATACACAAAAAATTTTACAGTATCGAAAGACTCTGTGAAGTGGTTTCTCAAAACTGGCATTTGAGCGCCGAACAAATTAAGGAAGCCGCCATCGATGATTTGCGAGACTTTATTGGAGAACAAAAGGTATTTGATGACATTACCTTGCTTGTTATCAAGAAAAAGGATTAAGTCCTGTCTGTTTTCCTTATTGCTTAATTCACCCATCACTGCTATTCTAAAAAAAGATACTTAGTATTATCGGCTGTGTTTGATATAAAAGATATATGAATAAAATTTTATAAAAGGCTCGCTATACCGCCTTAGTGATTAAACCTCTATTCTGCTCTATAAATTAATGACAAACAGCATCTTTCGACTACTGTCAATCTTCTTAACTATCGCAGTAATAACTCTATTTCCCGGAGTTGCTAATGCAGGTCTGATTTCCGTTCACAATTCTACGAACCAGCCAATTACTTGTGATGCTTCTGGTGGTATTCGCAACACAGTTAAGCAAAATATGCAGAGGATATTGCTCTCACCCGCCCAAACTATTGCACTCAACCCACAGGATTTCTCGACGCAAACGATCGCTCGCGTGGAGTGTACAGGATACAATGTTGACAATCTGAACGTCACCCCCAATAGTCCCGATCGCTATTTATCTTTCACCGGTCAAGCCCAGCAGACTTTATCGGTATTGTTGTACCCCTATTTACCGACAACACCAGAAGCAAATTTTCAGCCGATGGTACAGCGGATTGTCAATGAGTTTCAACAAAAAAATCCCCAGATTTTGCTCAATGCAGTAATGACTCAAGATTTAGAATATGACACTTATACCTACAGCAATTTGCCGAATCTTCTGGGTAAAAATGGATTTGATTTAGTTGAACTTGATACCTTAATGTTAGGTGATGCAGTCGATAACCATTTGATTCTTCCAGCTTCCCAAGCAATATCAACTTCCAAGTTTTGGCAAGTAGGTCTAGAAGCATCAACTTACAACAATCAACTCTACGGTTTTCCGACTTGGCTGTGCTCATATTTTTTATTCGGGCGAGACAGGGATATTTGGCAAGTTAAATCAGTGCCGGGACTAATTAATTATTTATCTCACAAACCACCCGTAAAACCGCGATTAATTGCAAATTTTAACAGTGACTGGAATGCGATCGGCTTTTATTTGGATGGCTATACAGACTTGTTTGGGTTTGATCACGTGACAGAAGCTTTGGAGAAACCGATCGATCCGCAGGTAATGAACAATTTAGTAGAAATATCTGCAGAATGTGCAGTCAATGGTACAAATGGCTGTGTCAACAACTACTATAATCAAGATCCCAACGCGGGATACCAGGACTTTTTAGCAGGGGCCAGCAGCTTTATTGGTTTTTCGGAAAATTCTTTTTATATCCGCTTGTCCGATACCCAAAAGCTACCTCTTTTTGCAACACCAGCTCCCTATGGCCCGGAACTTAAACCATTGGTTTTTGCTGATACTTTAGCTGTAAATTCTTCTCGATGTAACAATCAAGATTGTCAGGCTAATGCTGTCAAGTTTATCGACTACATGAGCAGCGTTGATACCAAACTTTGGATTGCTTTTAGCGAAGATTTAGATAGCGGTACGCCACCCCGGCGATCGCTACCAGCCATCAAAGCTTTCTACGACCAGCCGCGAGTCCAGCAAGACGAACTATATCCGCAATTCGCACCAGTAGTCAAGAACCCAAACGCAAATTTTCCTAACTCTATTTCGGACAATAAAAAAATAGCGATGTACCAAGAAATTTGTACGGAATTCAACCAACAGGAACCGGAATATCCCAAATGTGACTTTACCAGGCGATCGCTCCTACGAAGCAAGCGCTTCAAAGGTTTTTAACACAATGGCTGGGATGTGCGATGGTTAGCGATCGATATCATTGTTTTTTGGTCAAATCTTCCCTAAACCTTGCGGGCTGTAGTAAACTAATCACTAATGACCGCAAACTTTTTTATATTCCTTGAACTAAAAGCTTACTAGGATTTCGCAACCTGAGCGGTGGTAAGTACGTTCTGAATCGCTGAAACCATTGCCCCCCATTGCATCGATCCATCGATTTTTGCCTTCATCCTTCAACATTTGCTATAGCAACTATGACCCTAATATCAATTCCCGGCTACCGGGCGATCGAACAACTCTACTCGGGGCCCAGAACCTTCGTTTACCGAGGTTTTTCTGAATCCGACAATCAACCAGTCGTCATCAAACTGCTCAAATCTGAGTATCCCACTTTCAGCGAACTGGTGCAGTTTCGCAATCAGTACACCATTGCCAAAAATATTGAAAATTCCGGTATTGTCAAACACTTAAGTTTGGAAGTATACCGTAACGGTTTTGCGTTAGTGATGGAGGATTTTGGCGGAATTTCTCTAGCAGAATACATCACCACTGGTGCTTGGAATCTACAGGACAAAATTACCCATAGCCTAGAAAACTTTTTACAAATTGCCATTAAAATTTGTGGTTGTTTAGAAGCCATATATAACAGCAAAATTATTCACAAAGATATCAAACCCCAGAACATTATAATTAACCCTAAAACTCAAGAAGTTAAAATAATAGACTTTAGTATTTCCTCGCTTTTGCCTAGAGAAAATCCAGAAATTAAAAATCCTAATATCTTAGAAGGGACATTAGCTTATATGTCTCCCGAACAAACTGGAAGAATGAATCGTGGGATTGACTACCGCACCGATTTTTACTCGTTAGGAGTAACTTTTTACGAACTGTTGACAGGACAATTGCCATTCCAATCTAACGAGCCGATGGAATTGGTTCACTCTCACATTGCTCGCCAGCCAATTCACCCGATCGCCCTCAATCCGGCCATCCCCCAAGTATTGAATGACATAGTGCTCAAACTGATGGCGAAAACAGCCGAAGCACGCTATCAAACAGTTGGTGGCATCAAACACGATTTAGAAAAATGCTTAAAAGAATACTCAGATTATGGCACTATTCAACTGTTTGAATTAGGCAGCAGAGACATTTCCGAACGCTTTGTCATTCCCGAAAAACTTTACGGCAGAGAAACCGAAGTTTTGACCCTATTAGCAGCCTTCCACCGCGTCGCCTGTCCCCAGGAAAATTCCGCAGCCGCCGATTTGGAGGTTTCCCCTAGTAGCAGCCGAGAGCCTCAGAAACTCCCCCGTACAGCTACTACCGAAATCATGTTGGTAGCAGGCTTTTCCGGGATTGGCAAAACCGCTGTGGTTAACGAAGTTCACAAGCCAATCGTCCAGCAGCGGGGATACTTTATCAAAGGGAAATTCGACCAATTCAGGCGCGATATTCCCTTCTCAGCATGGGTGCAAGCTTTGCAAAGTTTCCTGCAGCAATTACTGACAGAAAGTGTTACTCAAGTTCAGCAGTGGCAAGCCCGAATCTTGTCCGCTTTAGGCGATAATGCTCAGGTCATTATTGATGTTATCCCAGAATTAGAACTGCTGATTGGTAAGCAACCTGCTGTCCAGGAATTAGAACCCAGTCCTGCACAAAATCGCTTCAATCTGTTATTTCAAAAGTTCATTCGTGTCTTTGCTACCAAAAATCACCCCTTAGTGATCTTCTTAGATGATTTGCAATGGGCAGATTCCGCATCTCTGAAACTAATGCAATTGTTGATCGGGGAATCAGAGGGTCAACATTTGCTGCTAATTGGCGCTTATCGAGATAATGAAGTTTCCAGCGTTCATCCATTAATGTTGACTTTATCAGAGATTCGCAATCTACCAAATCGCAGTATTGCTCGACCAGCCCCTATAATTAATCAAATTACTCTCGCGCCACTTTCAAAAATTGACTTAAATCGTCTAGTTGCTGATGCTTTAAGTTGTCCGCAGTATCGCTCGATTTCTTTAACCGAATTGATTTTCCAAAAAACTAAAGGCAATCCTTTTTTTAGCAATCAATTCCTCAAAAGGCTGCATGAAGATAAGTTAATCTATTTCGATCTTACCCCGTTGGATGGGGGAGAAAGGGGTGGTTGGCAGTGCGATATTACTAAAATTAGAGAATTGGCAGTCAGCGATGATGTCGTCGAATTTATGGCGAATCAATTGCAAAAATTGCCGCTAAATACTCAAAACATTTTAAAACTAGCTGCTTGTATTGGCAGTCAATTTGATTTAGAAACCTTAGCAGTTGTTTATGAAAAATCTCAAATAGACACTGCGGCTGATTTATGGAAAGCATTGCAAGAAGGTCTAATTTTACCGCAAAGTGAAGTTTACAAATTTTTTGCAGATGATGGGGAGTCTGCACCATTAGCTGTTGCCGATTGTCAATTGGCCAGTTACAAATTTTTGCACGATCGCGTTCAACAAGCTTCTTATTCTTTGATTCCCGATGATACCAAACAGTCAACTCACCTAAAAATTGGCAGATTGTTGTTGAGTAATACCCCAGAACATGAAAAAGAAGATCGGATATTTGATATTGTCAACCACTTGAATATTGGAGTGGAATTAATTGTTGATCGCACCGAAAGAAATCAACTAGCTTCCTTGAACTTAATTGCTGGTCGTAAAGCTAAAACTTCTACAGCTTATGCTGCTGCTGTGGATTATTTAACTATCGGCAGAAACCTGCTAGCAGATGATAGCTGGACAAATTTATACGGCTTGACGATCGATCTTTATGTAGAAGCGGTTGAAGCCGAATATTTGAATACCAATTTCAATTTGTCGCACCAACTTGCGGAAATAGTTCTATGTCGAGCGCACAATATCCTCGATCAATTCAGAGTTTACGAAGCGCAAATTCAGTCTTATATTGCTCAAAATCAGATGAAATCGGCAGTAGATACTGGATTGCAAGCTTTGGGAATCCTGGGTGTTTCTTTGGAAACAGAACTTCCCCCTACAGTAGAGATATCTGCCTTAGCTAATTTGCCCGAAATTAATGATGCTTATAAAATTGCTGCTTTGAGGATTTTATGTGCGATCGCTTCGGCTGCTTATCTAGCTAGTCCAGAACTTTACCCAGCCGTTGTGTTTACAATGGCACATATTTGTAGCAAATATGGGAACTCTGCACCGGCTAGTTATGCCTATGCTTGTTGCAGTTTAATCTGTGAAGTAATCGGAGAAATTGAATTAGGCTATCAATACGGCCAACTATCTTTGCAGGTATTAGATAAATTCCCATCGCAAGAATTTCACTCGAAAGTTGTGATGGTGTACAATGCTTGCGTGAGACATTGGAAAGAACCCAGTCGATCGAGCATACCGTCTTTGGTATCAGCAGTCCAAAGCGGTTTAGAAACTGGCGATATCGAGTATGCTTGCTATTCGGCTATGTATCTTTGCATCTACAGCTTTTTTAGCGGTGAAGACTTAAGCTCTGTAGATAAAAAATACGAGCAGTATCTCGAGCTAATGCTAAATTCCAAACAAGAATATCAGACTTATTATACTAAAATTTGGCGACAACTTACATTAAACTTACAAGGATTAGCTGAGGACAATTGTCGGTTAGTTGGGGAGAGTTTTAATGAAGATGAAATGTTGCCTGTTTTGCTGGCAGCAAATAATGTCTCTTCCATCTTTGGGGTTTATTTTGCTAAATTGGTTGTGAATTATTTGTTTGGCGATCTCGATCGGGCTGTGGAAAATGCCCAGCTAGCAGAACAATATGTCGCGGGTGTCGGCTCGTTGATGATGGTTCCCCAGTACAATTTTTACCATTCCCTCGCCCTCGTGGCACTGTATCCCCATGCTGATGCGATCGCTCAAGAACAATACTTGAACCAAGTTGCAGCCAATCAGGAAAAAATGCAAACTTGGGCATTCCACGCACCGATGAATTATCAGCACAAGTATGACTTAGTAGCCGCAGAAATAGCACGAGTATTGGGACACAGGCTCGAAGCAATGGATTTGTACGATCGCGCCATTGCTACGGCCAAAGAAAATCAATACCTCCAAGAAGAAGCACTCTTCAGCGAATTGGCCGCTAAATTCTACCTTGAATTAGGCAAAGATAAAATTGCCCGGGTCTATCTAACGGACGCTTACTACGCTTATGCTCGCTGGGGAGCTCAAGCAAAAATTCATGATTTAGAACAAAAATATCCCCAATTACTCAGCCACATTCTCGAACAAAAAACCAGTGTGTATGCGGGAGATACAATCGATCAAACTATAGTCGGAACCCTGACATCGACTGGCAATAATATTGGCAATATGCTGGATTTGGCAACAGTTATTAAAGCTTCTCAAGCCATATCTGGAGAAATAAACGTCGAGGAATTGCTATCAACTTTGATCCTAATTTTGACCCAAAATGCGGGAGCCTCAAAAGGCTCTATCATCTTAGAAAGAGTTGGCAAATTATCGATTGTTGCCAAATGCTTAGACGAGCGCTGCTATTTGCCCAATATTCCCCTTTCTCAAAGTCAAAATCTTCCCATCACTGCCATTAACTACGTCTGGCGTACCAGAGAAACCTTGGTAATTAATGATATTTCTACTGAAAATATCTTTGCGGCAGACCCGTACATTATTCAGCACCAACCTAAATCTGTATTGTGTACTCCCATAGTTAACCAAGGTAAAGCGATCGGCATTTTGTACTTAGAAAATAGTCTCACCCCAGGTGCATTTACTCCTGACAGATTGGAAGTCTTAAAAATTCTATCTTCCCAAGCAGCTATTTCGCTGGAGAATGCTCTGCTATATCAAACTCTAGAAGATAAAGTTGAAGAACGTACAGCCCAACTAGCCCAAGCGAATCAGGCAATTTCTGCCCTCAACCAACGCCTCAAAACCGAAAATTTGCGGATGAGTGCCGAACTCGATATTCTCAAACAAATGCAGCAGTTAATTCTGCCCAAACCTGCGGAATTAGCTGCAATTGCAGAGTTAGATATCGCTGGCTTTATGGAACCAGCGGATGAAGTTGGTGGCGATTACTACGACGTACTTTGTACTGACGGGGTGGTTACGCTCTGCATTGGTGATGTCACCGGACACGGACTAGAAAGCGGGATTTTGATGGTAATGACTCAAGCTGCTGTTCGCGCTTTGAAAGAAGTTCAAGAAATAGACCCGGTTCGCTTTTTAGATACCCTCAACCGCACTATTTATAAAAATATCCAGCGGATGAACTCGGACAAAAACCTGAGTCTAGCCCTCCTGAATTACGCAGACAGTAAAGTTAGTATTAGCGGTCAACACGAGGAAACTCTTGTAGTCAGAAGAGGCGGTAAAATTGAGCGTATTAATATGATGGATTTAGGATTTCCCATCGGCTTAGATGAGGATATTTCCGATTGGATTAGCCATGTTTTAGTTGACTTAGAGCCGGGGGACGGGGTGGTGCTTTATACTGACGGCATCCCCGAAGCTAGAAATAGGCATAAAAAATTCTACGGTATCGAAAGACTCTGTGAAGTGGTTTCTCAAAACTGGCATTTGAGCGCCGAACAAATCAAGGAAGCCACCATCGCTGATTTGCGAAAATTTATTGGAGACCAAAAGGTATTTGATGACATTACTTTGCTAGTATTGAAGCAACAGGGCAATATTGTGCATAATTTATGATTGACCGTCGTCAACCCGGTTTCTACGAGGGTCTTGGATTTAGTGACCAAGCATCGAAGCAGAAACAGGATTTCGAGTTCCACGTGTGTAAGTTCTAATATTTTACAGCGAGCGAGTCAAACAATTTTGCGCTTCCAGATTCGGAAGTATAAATTATGAAACCACAAATAAATTTAGCACCATCTAAATCTCCAGAAGAACTCTATAGCCAGCTACAGGAGTTGAGCGAAAAACTTGAGGAAGTAGAGGATGAAAAAAACAGCTATGAAACCTTAGTAGAAATTGTCACGCAACACTCCACGGATCTGGAAAACCAGATCCGTCATAAAAACCGAGAGATGCAGACTTACATCGAGCAGGTAAAAAAGGTTATAGATGCAGCTATTGCTGTAAAAAATAATAGCTTTCAACCCCAGATATTGTCAGATGTGGCAGCGCGCAGTGATGCACTGGGAGAACTGGCACAGGTATTTTCCCATATGGTGCAAACGGTGAAAGCGCGGGAACAAGAATTAGAGAAACTTTTGCAGGCTTACGGACGTTTCGTTCCCGATGAATTTCTCCAATTTCTCGGCAAGCAGAGCATGGTTGATTTCCAGCTTGGAGATCACGTGAGCAAAGAGATGGCAATTATGTTTTCCGATATGCGTTCGTTCACCACGATGGCGGAGCAAATGACTCCTCAAGAAAACTTTGACTTCATCAATAACTATTTACAGCAAATTAGTCCCGAAATTCGTAAGCACAACGGTTTTATTGTCAAGTATATAGGAGATGGAGTAATGGCAGTTTTTCCTGATGGCGTGGATGATGCTATTCAGGCAGGAATTGTGAAATTGGAGCAGTTGCAAAAATACAATCAAAGCCGTAAAATAAATGGGTATCTACCCCTGAAGATTGGCATTGGTATCCATGTGGGTGATACGATGGTTGGGATTATTGGAGACGCAAATCGGATGCAAGCAGATGCACTCTCCGATCATGTCAATCTCACCGCTCGTCTGGAAGGTTTGACTAAGTATTATGGCGTATCTTTATTAATTTCTGGAGATGTGGTACAACGTTTGAGTCAACCAGAAAAGTATCATATCCGTTTTTTGGATCGGGCTATTGTCAAAGGTAGACAAGAAGCCATTACAGTTTGTGAGGTGTTAGATGTTGAAGTAGAACCAGTACGATCGCTCAAAATTCAAACTTTGCCTATATTTGAGGAGGGACTCCAAGAATATTGTCAGGGAAATTTTGCTAAGGCCATAGTTTGTTTTGAACAGATAGTAGCCCTAAATCCAGATGACAAGCCCAGTCAACTTTACCTAAAACGCATCCAATCGCTGTTAGAAAATAGTATTCCCGCTAACTGGAATGGCGTGTGGAAATTCACCCAGAAGTGACATTAATACATCTATTGGAGGGATAAAAATCATGACATCTGGAAGCTTAAAAACAATGACACAAATCTTTGGAGAATTCATTGAAGAATTTCCTCCTGAACACGACTCCCTAGAACTTACATTTACCCCCAGTTCTCGCCCTATCAAACAGCGCTGGCGCAATAATCGGCTTTCAGCTCATTTTGTAGCCGATTATTTGTCTAGCTTTCTACCTGTGGATGAGGAGGATGCTAGCAGCGAGAAACGGATAAAAGAAAGCAAGGGAGCTGTCAGCTACGTCGCCAACGAGTTGTTAGAAAATGCGATAAAATTTAATAAGGATGATATCAATTACAAAGTCAAATTTGGCATCCACTTTATTGGTGAAACAGAGGTAACGGCGGTAATTTTTGCCAGTAATAGTGTCAATCCAGAAGGGGCGAAGAAGTTGAAGGAGTTTATTGAAGAAATTTTGGATTCCGATCCCAATGAACTTTATTTGCAGCAGCTTGAAAAGAATGCGGAATCGGAAAGTGATACATCGGGATTGGGATTGCTGACAATGATTAATGACTATTCAGCTAAGATAGGTTGGAAATTCGATCGCAGGCCAGATAGTGATACCATCATTGTTACGACTGTGGTTCAAATTAGGGTCTAGTTTCTAGCATTTCAATATTTACTCTCTTGTGCGATCGCAATATTTTATTCAGGAAACAAAATCACAATGGGCATTCAAGAAATTCAAGGTGAAGATTACAGCATTCAGTACGATCCAGAATCAGTCACAGTCACTTTCCAAGGCGAACTCAGCCTGAGCGGCCCTGCAGAGTATGCACCAATAGCCGAATTGTTAGATGAGGTCGCCAATAGCGAACCGCCTACTATTACCTTGAACCTAAAAAATTTGGAATTTGTTAACAGTTCTGGTATCAGTATGCTGTCGAAGTTTGTCATTGCCGTTCGGAAAAAGAAAACGATTCAACTTTTGGTATTGGGTTCAAATGATGTTCCCTGGCAACAGAAATCTCTCAGAAATTTAGAAAAGCTGTTGCCAACTTTGAAGCTCGAATTAGCGTAGGATATGTGTAAATTTTAACTACAGTTAATACAGGCGGGATGCCCGTGCTACACACAGTTAACACAGGCGGGATGCCCGTGCCACACACAGTTAACACAGGCGGGATGCCCGTGCCACAGTTAACACAGGCGGGATGCCCGTGCCACAGTTAACATAGATAATTTGGATGATTAGTAAATTGCTTAAGTTTGCTGGATCGGCAGTTCAATGATAAACTCGGTTCCCTTGCAGGGTTCCGACTCGCACCGAAGCGATCCTCGGTGATTTTCTACTAAGATTTTGTAGACAATAGACAATCCTAAACCGGTACCTTTACCGATTTCCTTGGTGGTGAAAAACTGCTCGAACATTCGCTCTTTTATCTGTGGTGTCATTCCGGTTCCCGTGTCAGCAATCCTCACTCTCACGTGATCTGGCCCTGCTAATTCTGTGGTGATCGAAATTTTTAGCGCAGCATAGGGCTGATTTTGTGATACCTCATCCAAAGCATCGATCGCGTTGGTAATTAGATTCATAAATACTTGATTTAGCTGTCCTGAATAACACTCTACAGGAGGCAATTTTCCATAATTTTTAACTACTTGAATGTCGCGACGGTCGATTTGAGAATTGAGACGGTTTCGCAAAATTAACACGGTGCTGTCAATGCTGTCGTGCAAATCGCACATGGTCATGTTACTGTTATCGGTTCGCGAAAAGTTGCCCATAGATTTGACAATTTCGCGAATGCGATTGGAACCCATTTGCATGGAAGAGATAACTTTAGGCAAGTCTTCAACTAGAAAATCAAGATCTATCTCTTCGATTTTAGCTGTGATGTCGGGACAGGGATTGGGATAGCATTCTTGATAGAGACACAACAGGTGCAACAAATCTTGAGTATAAATTGCGGCATGGCTCAAGTTGCCGTAAATAAAACTAACTGGGTTATTAATTTCGTGGACGATACTAGCCATTAGCGCCCCCAGCGAAGACATTTTTTCGCTGTGGAGGAGTTGAGCTTGAGTTTGTTTTAGTTCGCAAAGTGCGCGATCGAGCTGGGCGGCTTGAGCTTCCGCTTTCGAGGTAGCAGCACAACTTTCTTGATAAAGTTCAACCTGTTTAAGGTCGATTTCAAATTGTTCGATTTCGCTTTCTTGCTGGTATTGACTCACCACGGCATCGAAAGCTTCTAGCAAGTCGCCGCCCGCTGCTTCGACAATGTACAGCAGGTGGGGGTTTTCCAGCATGAGTTCGGCATCAGGAACTTGCACCAATGCTTTTATTCGATCGATATATGCGCGCACTTGTTTGTCTAAATACAGTGGTGGCTCAAAATACATTGCCTTGAGGGTGGCTGAAGGGGGACTCACTAAGTTGATGCTGCTGCCAATAGTAATTAAGTCGCGGTGCGATTTTTCCATAAGCTCGATCGCCTCTAACAAATTCCCCCGCAGTTTGGCTCTTTCTACCCCATTCTGAGAGCAAACTAACCTCATGCAAAAAAAAGCCGTTCGTTGGGAAAGCATTCGCTGGCGGCCGCTGATGTTAATTACCGCAGCACTAATTTTTCTGGCTGTCGTAATTTGTTCCAGATTAAAGTAGTTGCTCAGTGCTGCCATTGGTAATACCCCCGACTCAACTAAATGTCTGTAGCTCCTGCTGACACAAGATTTAAGAGCCATAAAAATAATTGTACAATACACTAATCAATATATTCTGTATTTCAGAATAAAGTAGTATACTAAAACACAATTATTTGTAATCAATGGCTTATCACAATTTTTATAATTCGGCTTATTGCACAGTTTTTCTTAATTATTCAAAAATTCACAAATCAACTTCGCCATAATTTGAGCTTGAGTTTGTGGCAACCCGTGAGTAGAATTGGGAATAATTGCTAACTCGGCCCCCGGTATCTCATTAGCGTAGGTTTCACAGTGCCATAGAGGAATTGTTTCGTCACTATCTGCTGCGATAACTAAGGTAGGAATTTGCAATTTGTGAATTTCTTTTTCTACTGTATCAACTGCATCTTCTTGCCGCATCCGACTCATTAACAATGACCTTGCTACTGGTTGAGACATCAACTTCCTGCGCCACCCTGAAATTTGCTGCAATTTCTCACTTTTTCCCGCTAAACTAGCAAAATGTTTTGCCAAGTGCAAGGCCAAATCTACCGCTGGGGTTTCTCACAGCAGCGGCCGCAAAGCATCGTATTGACCGCAAAAAGTGTTGTCTCGAATTCCCGCCGGTGCTGCTAACACTAAACTGCTTACAGAATTAGGATATTTTATGGAATATGCAGATGCTAGCCAACCGCAAAAAGAATGTCCGATGATGCAGCAAGGTTCGATATTTAGTTGTTCTACAACTTGCCGCACAAAAGCAACTTCTACAGCTACGTTGTAGCGAATTTCTGGTTTGCTGGATTCTCCAAAACCTAACATATCTAAACTGATGCACCGAAACTGAGATTGCAATAACTCAATTAAGGGCAGCCAGCCAGTCTTTTATCCTAAGAAACCGTGCAGCATCAATAAGGGTCTGCCGCACCCGATGTCCAGGTAGGCTGGTGTTTGGCTGCTGCTATTGACAAATGTACTTAATGTGTGCCTTTGTCCTACAAGTGCTTGAGACTGCATGGCGATCGACTCCTGATAAGTAAGAGACATTTGTAAAGGATTGTAACAAAAAAGCAGTCCAAAGGTTAAACTTCATTACGGAGTACACAGTTAGAAATAGACCATGATATTGTCTATGATTATTAGAAAATACTACAAACCCAAAGCAGGAGAACACTTTGAACTCTACTTTAAAACAGTACCCGGCTTGCTCTCTTCGCGAAGATGTCAGTGAGTACGTAGCACACCTACAGCTTCACATGACTTTACAAGCTCGCAACTTGCTCCCTACCATTACCACCGCTAAGGATAGTCGCGAACAACTGTTGCAGCAGACTCAGGCTCATTTTGAGAAACGTGTTTCTCGACAAGCTATTTAAATAAATTTAACGATCGCCCGCAGTCGATCGAACTTTCCCACATTTCAGCATCCCAGAAACCCGGTAGCCTCAAAAATACCGGGTTTCTTTTCGGCTAATTATGCAGGGGGCCCGGTTTTGGGTAATATGCGTTGGGTGTGCTTTAAATTTAATGTCTATGCGAATTCCGATTATTGCATTTTTGACTTTGGCGGCGCTGGCTGGCGGCGAATTGGCGGCGCGGGCGATCGATCCGAGTGTCGCACCGACTGAGGCGGAGTTTAGAGAGGGAACCGCAGAGGCGCAGAGGGCGCAGAGGGAGGAGGATGAGGTCATTGGTGATAACTTAACGTCAAACCGACCGTCTCTCTTGTTTGTAGCCAAGTCTAGATCCCCCCTAACCCCCCTTAATAAGGGGGGGACAAGAAATATGCTCAAAGTGGGTCTTCTTAAGGGGGATTTAGGAGGATCTAGACTAGATGACAAGCGACATTTGTTATCGGTTTCAGTCTTAAATAGTCACCAATCGGATGAGGTGAACCCAACTGTGCGGGATTTGCCGGCATCCGATGAGATCGCAGCTTCTCCAGAAGTACGCGCGGCGCAGCTATCCCCTAGGGAATCGCCCTCACTCAAGTCCAGCCACAATAAAGATTTTACATCTCTGTTAAAAACTCCGGGGACGATCGCGACACAAGCCGAAAGCCCCGAAGCAGTAAACAGCAACGCCCGACAGCTAGGCGGTACTCTACAAATCAGTCAAGCGGGCAATGCTGAAGGCGTTTACGTTGCTGAGGTGAAAATTCGCTTTGTCAATTCCCGAGGCGAAGCTGTTGATAGAAAAGGGAATCGAATTGAGGGCAGAATTTCGGAAGATTTTATCCGAGGTGAGCTCAAACTCAAGGCGGGGGATAACTACAGCCGGGAAGTTGTACGATCGGATTTACAGCAGTTGCAGCAATTGGGATTGTTTGACAAGGTTACGGTTTCAATTGAAGAAGTTGGCACGGATGTTAATGTAATCTACAACGTTCAAGAGCGATCGGCTCGCTCTTTTAGCGTGAGTGCCAGTCTGAGTGATGATGTTGGCGTTGCTGTTCCTCTTTCCTATACAGATCGAACTTTCGGCACCACCCCACAGCGGCTGGCGGTGGATCTTCAGCCCAGCCTCCGAGGTATCCAGTACGATGTCCAGTTTGTCAGCCCTTACGTTGCTGCCGAAGACCGTTTGGGATACAGTGTGAGAGCTTTTGGCGATCGCAGAATATCGGAAATTTTCAACAAAGATATTGATTTGCCCAACGGGAACCGAGTTCGGGAAATTCGGGTGGGGGGAAATCTCAGGTTTACCAGACCTTTGGGCGATTGGCAATCGACTTTGGGACTGAATTATACAAACATCAGTACGCGCGATCGCAACTTAAATATCGCCCGCCGTGACGAACTCGGCAATCCTCTCACATTCAGCGGCAGTGGCGTTGACGAGTTATACACTGTTTCTTTTGGTGCGATGCTCGATCGGCGGGACAATCCCTTCAACCCTACCAGCGGCTCGATTCTCAGCCTCAGCACCGAGCAGTCGATACCTCTGGGTCGAGGTAACATTGTGAGTAACAGGCTGTTAGCAACTTATATACATTATGTGCCAGTAACTTTGCTCGGCATCAGCGAGTCCGAAGCCTTGCCCGAAATGCTGGCTTTTAACTTGCAAGGGGGTACGGTAATTGGGGATTTGCCACCAACGGAAGCTTTTCGCCTCGGCGGCCGCAATTCTGTGCGGGGTTACGATAGCGGGGATATTGGCAGTGGCCGGAGTTATTTTTTAGCTTCCGGCGAATATCGGTTTCCTGTGGGTCAGGATGTTGGCGGCGTGATATTTGTTGATTTTGCGTCGGATTTGGGAACGGGAGATAGCGTGTTGGGGAAACCGGCGGTAGTCAGGGACAAACCGGGGACTGGGGCGGGTGTTGGGGTGGGTGTGAGGGTGCGATCGTCCTTTGGATTAATTCGCTTAGATGTGGGTGTTAGCGACTCCGGCGACATCAAATTTATACTCGGTACAAAGCAGCGATTTTAAATTAGTCATCAGTCAGTAGTCATTAGTCACGAGTTAAGTGTAGATACAAGAAGCGATTTCAATTGCCAGTTGCTAAAAAAAGGTTTCAGCCTACGGTTTTAAACAGCGCCGTGTCGGTGATTGCTGCGTCTGATTGGGCGAGTTGTCGATCGAATAATTGACAGAAGTTACGCAACTGTCACAAGACTTTTAGGTATGTTGTTGCGCTTCAGCGCTCTTAGGATATGAAAGAGCGCTGAAGCGCAACAACATACCTTTGTTTCTAGTAACTGCTTAACGCTTTGGTTTCTTCACATCAACTGTTTTCGGCTTAGCCGCCGGAGTGCGCGGATAAAACTTAAACTTATTGAGCGCAGCACTTGCCGATTTAGCCACACCGCTATCTGTATCTCGCAAAGCTTTTTGCAACAGCGGAATCACTTTTTCAGACTTAATCATTGCTAGTGCTTCCACAGCAGCTTCGCGCACCTCCGGGTGAATATCTTGAGCTAATTTTCCCAAGGTTTCTATTGCTCGCTGACCTTCGGATCTCAGAGCATTAGCAGCAGCCATGTTACCTAAAGCAGACGCAGCAAACTTGCGGGTTTCTTTGTCCTGACTTTGAACACATCCCATCAACTGCGGTAGGGAATAGCTTGGTGCTTGTCTGGTAATTAGAAGCTGTTGTTCGACTTCTGGTTGATGTAAATCAATTGGTTGGGGTTCCGAAAAATCTGTGTAATTTAACTCTTCTTCAACTTCTGTTTGATTTAACTGACTTGACAGTTCCTGCCAAACTTCTTCTTGTGATAAACCTTCGGCAAATTCTGTTGAATTTAACTGACTGAACTGCTGCTCCGGGACTTCTTGTGGTTGTACATTACTCTGGTACTGCTCTTGCAAAGACCTGATAGTGGCTTGCATCTGAGCTTCGTGCTCTCTCAACTGCTCGTGAGCCGCTTGCAACTGACTCTCGTATTGCTCTTGCAAAGCCTCCATATTTAACTGCAGCTCAACCTCGCGGTTCTCATATTCCTCGGCAGTTTGCCTCAAGCGAATTTCGTGTTCATTTTGCAAGTTTTGCAAATGTTGCTCCATCTGAGCTTGATAATTTATATGCAATTCGTCAGCAACTCTAAGTAAATGATGTTCGTGTTCTGCTTGCAAAGATTGGATATTTTGCTGCATCCTAGCATTGTTAGCGGCTTCTAATTCCTCGCTAATTTGTCGCCGCAGCTCATGCTCGTCTATGCTGGCAAATGGTTGGGGCTGACTGTCGCGTTCTGCCAAAACTTGTTGGAGCTGACTGTCACGTTCTGCCTGAACTTGTTGGAGCTGGTTTTCATATTGAGCCGCAACTTGTTTGAGCTGGTTTTCGTATTGGGTAGTAACTTGTCTGAGTAAATTGTCGTGTTCGATAGTAGCTTTTCTAAGCTGATTTTCCCGTTCTCCTTTCTGAGATTCGACAGCTTGTTGCACCCGAGACATCTGAGATAATTCTATTTCCTCACTAATTCTGCGAGTTTGCTGCAAGTATTCTTGCTTTTGCTTCTTTAAGCGCTTTTCTACTAACCAGTAAGCAACTGCTACCCCTGCCAAAAAACCTACGATCGCTCCTATGATACCCACAACTGAGATCCTCCCGACAAAATAGTGATGCTGGACTTTTTACATTTAACCATATAGCCTCCTGTAACCGCCCAGTAGCAACAGCCAGGCTGTCACTGCTAGCCAGTGAACCGCCACCGCAGGCCAGATAGAACCGCTTTGGAGGTATGCGAGGGAGCACGCAACTCCCAAAATTGCCGCCAGTAGCAAAAACACTGGATTCATAAAGGTCGATCGACCAACCGGGTAAAAAGTCAGCGCGTTCAGCGGGTGGTAAACTACAAAAATCGCCAAACTCGCGCATCCCCAAAACCACAGGATTAACCCAGAAGCCTTCTCGAACGGGTGCGGCAGCATTAACACCCGGAACAATAATTCCTCGGTGATGCCCGGACTTAACAAACAGCCAACGAGCACTCCCACAATTGTACGCCGAGAGGTTTGCACGTCTACTTTGAGAAATCCCGACCAAAAACCCACTGAAAGAGCGATCGAAGTGTAAACCAGCGCGAGCATAGCTGCAACCAGCCAATCAGTGAAATCGGGAATAGTTGAAAAAGCTAGGGTGACGCGGCGTATCAGGAATCCCGGCAGCGCCATCGCGCTAAAATTTAACATAATCAAACTGATCCTTAAAATTTTCAAACAGATGTTAGCAGTAAGTTGAGCCGTTTATTATGCAAAACCAATCATTGCCGCCCGTCAGAGTCCGCGTTTTTGTTTCGGGATTAGTTCAAGGAGTAGGATACCGATATTCAACGAGGAATCAAGCAAAGTATTTTGGCCTCAGCGGCTGGGTAAGAAATCTCCCCGATGGGCGAGTCGAGGCTGTCTTTGAAGGTGGCAAAAAAGCTGTTGAAGGAATGATTAGTTGGTGCCGCCGCGGCCCCACCGGTGCTACGGTTAGTGAGTTGGTTTTGGAATACGAAGACCCGGAGGGCGATTCCCTTCAAGATACCTCCGTCGCGCGTACTTTTGAGATCCGCCGATAACACAATAAAGGGAATAATCTGCGGTTGAAACTGCCACTATACAAATGAAGTCTGCCTAACCTACGGCAGACTTCACCCACGCAGACTAAAGAATGAATCGCATAAAAAGCGCGAATTTCGTATTGCCAATTTATCAATGATGAGCAAGTTGACTTAAATTAGCAAACAACTGAGCAACTTTGGTCAAATCTTTATCTCCCGGCGCTATTTCTACGCCGCTGGAAAGGTCAACACCGCTGAAGTTATTGCCGATCGCACTATCAATTGCATTTAAAATATTATCGGGTGTTAAACCGCCCGCCAGCAGCCAAGGACACTGCGGTCTAAACTCTGATAACATCATCCAGTCGATCGTTTTACCAGTACCGCCCAATTGCCCTGGATGGTAAGCATCCAGCAGTAAAGTATCGACACGAACAGCATAAACAGCAGCGGTGGCTAAAGTTTCAGGAGTCTTAACTCTCAGGGCTTTGATAATTTCAATTCCCGGCAAAAACTCCCGCAGTCGATCGCAATATTCCGCTGTTTCATCTCCATGCAACTGCACCCCGCTTAAATTTGACTCTGCCGCTACTTGACAGATATTTTCTATTGTGGTGTTGGCAAAAACCCCGATGCGATCGACATTTTCCGGCAACTGCTCGACAATCAGGCGAATTGTTTCTGGGCTGACATAGCGGGGGGAAGCCGGCACGCAGATAAACCCCAAAGCCTGGGCTCCCAAACGGGCGATCGCAATTCCTTGGTCTAATTTAGTGATTCCGCAAATTTTAACCCGCACTCCGACTCCTCCCTTCCGAATTTGTATCAAAATATAAACGAATTGTTAACTATTAAAACAAATCTTAGTTTAATGCAAAACGCTTTTTATAATCTTGGAACTCAATATATCTGTGAAATCAGGAGATAAGAACATGATTAACTCATCTTTGCTGTTAGCCGTACAATCTACTGTTCCCTCAACACCGGAGTGGTCGCCACTGGTAGGACTGACAATGATTTTATGTAATTTGCTGGCGATCACGATCGGCTACTACGGCATCTCCAAGCAAAACCGAGGCAAGGGCCCAGCTTTACCCGTTGCACTCCCTGGAATGTTCAAAGGCTTCGGCGTACCAGAATTGCTGGCAACAGCCAGCTTCGGCCACTTGCTCGGAGCCGGAGTAATCTTGGGCTTGGGTAACGCCGGAGTTCTGTAAAAATCAGGGGAAAGGCAAAGGCAAGGGGTAGAAAAGATATAATAGAAACTCTTTCTTGCTCTCCTTTCCCAGGAAAATTCATGCAGACAGGTTGGCGAATCGGCTCTTTATTTGGCATCCCCCTAGTTATAGATTATTCGTGGTTTATAATTTTAGCCTTAGCAACCCGCGAATACGCCAGCAGTTACCGCCTGTGGGGGCCTGCGCTATCGTGGAGTGCGGGGTTAGCAATAGCTCTGCTACTGTTTGCTTCCGTGCTCTTTCACGAACTCGGACACAGCTTGGCGGCGATATCGCAAGGCATTAAAGTTAATTCTATTACCTTATTCTTATTTGGCGGAGTAGCTTCGATCGACTCGGAATCAAAAACTCCCGGTCAAGCTTTTCAAGTAGCTATTGCCGGCCCTCTCGTCAGCTTTGCGCTGTTTTTAATCCTCGGTTTGGGTTCTCAAGTTCTTCCCCCGAAAAGTTTGCTAGCAATTGTCACTGAAAGGGTAGCACTAATCAATCTCGTTTTGGGATTATTTAACTTAATTCCCGGTCTGCCTTTGGATGGAGGACAAGTTTTAAAAGCAGCAATTTGGAAAATAACAGGCTCTCGATTTGCCGGCGTTCGCTGGGCGGCAAAAACAGGAAAAGTTTTAGGTTGGCTGGCTGTTGCTTTGGGTCTGAGTTTATGCTTTTTAGCGCGCGAGTACGGCGGCTTGTGGATTGCGCTGATCGGCTGGTTTGGCATTCGCAATGCCACTGCTTATAGCCAAGTTACTTCCCTGCAAGAAGCCCTGCTCAAAATTAAAGCCAGCGATGCGATGAGCCGCGAGTTTCGAGTTGTAGATGCAGATT
The DNA here is from genome assembly GCF_036705715.1 of Microcoleus sp. AT3-D2. NCBI lineage: Bacteria > Bacillati > Cyanobacteriota > Cyanophyceae > Oscillatoriales > Microcoleaceae > Microcoleus > Microcoleus sp. AT3-D2. The sequence goes on from NZ_JAUBVE010000030.1 coordinate 51,633, forward strand.
TGACTCTGCGAGAATTTGCCGATCGATATTTGTTAGAAGTCAATCCGTTTCCATTTTACATTGCTGCGACCAACGGCCGGGATTTGGGCTTAGTGTCGATCGACGATATCCGCTTCACAGAACGCAGTCAGTGGCAAGTTCAGACTTTGCACAACATTTTGAAACCCCTGGGAAAAACCCCCACAGTCTCAGAAAAAGCATCCCTCGCAGAAGTAATTAACAGCATGGAAGCCCGTCAACTCCCCCGAATCATCGTCCTCTCGCCGATTGGTTCAGTAGTGGGGACGATCGATCGGGGCGACGTGGTTAAAGTTTTAGCAAAATACCTCAAACCCCAGATTTCAATCGCCGACATCAAGCGCAGCAAAGAAGAAAACAGCTATCCTCAAGGATTGCAGTTAAGTGCGATCGCCAAAACCGCACAGGAAAACTAAAATTTTGGCATCAGTAAGGGGCATTTACGAACACGCCAATGTTAGATTGTTGAAACCAACAATTATTAATATGCCCAAATTCTTTCATCAATTTCATCGTCAGTGGAAGGAGAGAGGGTGGACTTGGAACAACTTAACTCATTCCTTCCCCTTCCCTGACTTGCAACCTGTTGCTATCATCTGGATGGTCGTGACCGGAACTCTATTGGGAGTGAGGCATTTAGGCGGGTTGCAGCCACTAGAATTAAATGCTTACGACCTCATGGTGCAGTTGCGGCCAGATCGGGGCGCTGACCCCAGGTTGCTGATAGTTGAAATCACAGATCGGGATATTAGTGCTTTAAACAGATGGCCAATTTCCGATCGCGTTTTAGCAAAAGCGATCGCCGAAATAGCGCGTCTTGAACCCACCGCTATTGGCCTCGATATAATTCGCGACATTCCCTACGAACCGGGGAATGCAGAATTAGCAACTCAACTGAAAAACCCCAAAGTATTTCCCATTACCTTCATCGGCTCCTTAAAGTACGATCGAGTCCAGCCACCTCCCAACATACCCGACCAGCGGGTAGGATTTAACGATTTGTATCTCGACCCCGATGGTATAGTGCGTCGTAATGTGATGTCTATTGGCGATGGTAAAAACACGTTTTATTCATTTGCCTCCAGGCTAGCTTTTGCATATTTTGATAGCAAAAAAATAGAATCTAAAGCCACAGAAGACAATGAATTTATAGTAGATAAAACAGTATTTTATAAGTTACGATCTAACTCAGGAGGTTATCAGAATATTCCTGCCCAAGGCTATCAAATATTGCTCAATTACCGCTCTCCTAAAAAGATAGCAGAAACCGTGACCATAACTCAAGTTTTGGAGGGCAAAGTTGACCCCAAATTGGTAAAAGGTAAAATAGTCTTAATCGGGGTGACAGCCCCAACTGTAAAAGATATTTTTTCTACCCCTTACAGCGCTACTAAAAACGGTAATATCCCGACGCCTGGGGTATTAATTCACGCAACGGCCACCAGCCAAATTCTCAGTGCAGTTTTAGACGGCCAAGGGCTATTTTGGTATTGGGATGAATGGCAAGAAATCCTCTGGATTGTGGTTTGGAGTGCAGTGGGTGGCTGTTTAGCTTGGCGGCTAGAAAAATCGCTGAATTTGATGGGAAGTGCGATCGTAGCTTGCGGCTCATTATTCGGATTCACCTTTTTCCTCTTCCTACAACAGGGGTGGATACCTCTAATTGCTCCAGCCCTTGCCCTTTTAATCACCGCAGGAGTCGCAGTTACCTATAAATACGAGCAGTCGAGACAACAGCAAGGGATTGTGATGAAATTATTAGGACAACAAACTTCACCCGCGATCGCAAATGCCCTGTGGAAAGAGCGCGTCCATCTGCTCGAATCAGGGTTATTGCCAGGGCAAAAAGTTACTGCTACGATCATCCTCACCGACGTGCAGGGTTTTAGTACAATCTCCGAAAAACTACCGCCAGAAGTGGTAATGAGTTGGTTAAATGAGTATTTATCAGCAATGGCCCAAGAAGTCCAAGCACATCAAGGCGTGATTAATAAATTTACCGGAGATGGAATGCTGGCAGTATTTGGCGTACCCATTCCCCGCACCACTCCAGAAGAAATTGCAGAAGATGCTCGCCTCGCCGTATCTTGCGCTTTAGCTATAAGTTCCCGCTTGCCAGAAATGAATCAAAATTGGCTCACACGCGGTTTACCGGCCGTAAAAATGCGAGTAGGCATCTTTACAGGGCCTGTTATGGTGGGTAGTCTGGGAGGCACAACCCGTTTAGAATATGGAGTGATCGGCGACAGCGTAAATATTGCCTCTCGCCTGGAAAGCTGCCAAAAGGATCGGCAAGAGGACACTTGCCGGATATTGATTGCAGAAGAAACCTTTTTGCATCTGGCGGACAAATTTGAGGTAGAATCTTGGGGAGCTTTATCGTTAAGAGGCAGGGAACAAACAGTTAATGTCTACCGGATTTTGGGAAGTAAAAAAAAATAAAAAGAGAGAATCTCTCCCTAAAAATTCATGGAGTTAATATGAAAACAATTACTAAGTTTCTCATCAATCTGACATCAGTTGGCTCAATAGTATTGATAGCCACACTTAACATTTCTCAATTTGCAGTTGTGGGACAGCCGAGAATAAACACACCTGACCGCCCACCCAACCCTATACCGGGAGGGCCGCGATTCATTCAGCCCCGTGAAGACATAGATGAGCGGCCCCCCACTCAACCGGGACGCCCTGTCCGCGGTGGCTGCGCGAGCATTAGTCAGCTAGGTCTCACAGCCTTAGTGCCTACAAATAAGATGGGACGGACTGTTTCCGACTATCCAACGTTCTTTTTCTACTTGCCTCAAACAGAGGCCAAATCAGCCGAATTTATCCTAAAAGATCAAAGCGGCAAGCAGATTTATAAACAGAACCTCACAATTAGCAATTTATCAGGGGTGATCGGCGTTAGTATCCCCGATAACGAAAATGTGCCACCCTTGGAAGTAGGCAAAACTTACACTTGGAATTTTACAGTGATTTGCGACTCTCTAGACCGCTCGGCAGATCAGCTCGAAATCGGTAATGTACGGCGAGTTGAACTCAGTGCAGATATCCGCCGTCAATTAGATGCGGCTGATCCGCGCCAGAAAACCGTTATTTATGCTGAAAATGGGATTTGGCAAGATGCCCTCAGTACCCTAGCTGCCGCTCGCCGCGATCAGCCTAATGATACAACGTTCAAGGCTGATTGGGAAAGCTTGCTGGATTCTGTGAAATTGGGCGAAATTGCCAAAGAGCCGATCGTTGAAATTGAGGCGCAGCCATAACAAAATACCCATAGTCCCAACTTCTTGAAGAAGTCGGGACTCTAATATATTAATTAGATTACAGTTTTAATCAAAACATTTCTATCTTAAGATAGAGGTGAATTCACCGGAATTTATTCCAGTCCAAAAAGTTGAGAAAAGACATCCAAATCGGGCTGTAAACGCATAGAACCCTATTTAAAAGAATCCTTTAAAAAATGAAAAAAATCACTAAGTTTTTCCTAAATTTGACATCAGTTGGCTCAATATTATCGATCGCCACACTTAACGCTTTCCAATTAACCGTTGTGGGACAGCCGACTCCAAACGTAGATGGTCAGCCAATCACTCAACCGGGAAGGGTGCGCTTCGTTGGGCCTAGTGAAGATAATTTGTCGTCAGCGAACTCTCGACGAGTATTCGGGACCCCGGCAGGACTTACATGCGACGCTAGAGGTAACAGAAAGCTAACAGCATTAGTACCAAAAAGTAAAATCGGACGGACTGTTTCGCAATACCCTGTATTCTTTTTCTACTTGCCTAAATTAGACTTCGACGAAGCGCAAGCCGAGTTTTCCCTAGTAGATGAAAACGAGAATTTCATACATGAAACTACCCTAAAAATTAAGAATTCACCAGGAGTGATGAGCGTTAGTATTCCTGCCAATAAGAATGTGCCGCCCTTGGAAGCAGGCAAAAATTACCTTTGGTATATTGTATTGAGGTGCGACCGTGAGGACAGATCCGCAGATGCCGTAGCAAAAGGTATTGTGCGTCGAGTTGAACTCAGTGCAGATATCCTCCGTGAATTAGATGCGGCAGATCCGCGCCAGAAAACCGTTATTTATGCTGAAAATGGGATTTGGCAAGATGCTCTGAGCACTTTAGCTGCTGCTCGCCGCGCTAATCCTAATGATGCAGAATTAACTGCTGATTGGGAAAGCTTGCTGGATTCTGTGAAATTGGGCGAAATTGCCAAAGAGCCGATCGTTGAAATTGAGCAGCAGCCATAAATGAGTTTTCCGATTTTAGATTGGCTATTTTAGCGAGATACCCAACTTTTTCAAGAAGTTAGGTATCTAGTATCTAATATATTTTCGTTCTTCCTTCTTCCTTCAATATCTGCTATATCTTGCCATTCCTGAGCCGAAAGTGACTGCACTTTCAAATCAATTTCAAAACAGCGACAAGCGACCGCACTCAAAACATCAATTACAGTGGCAATCAAATCATCTCCCCCTTCAGATAGAGGTAATTGCACAGGAATTAATTCCTCCCCAAACACTTGAGAAAACAAACGAACATCCGGCTGCAAACGCATCGAACCGTGCTGCAAAATAGCATTACCCCGTCGTAATTGCGCGCTACCAATTAACTTGCAGCCCTCAAGTGTAACTAAATCCGCACCCGTCGCAGTACCAAAACAATTCGGATTGTGAATATAACCCCTTCCCGCTTCCCCGTATTGCAAATCCAAACCCATCGCCCTCCAACCCTCAATCAAAAACTGGCAAATAGTCTGATAAGCTTTCATACGGCTGCTTCCAAATCCCGACGCCACAACTGCATAAGTTAAATCCCCTTGATGCAACACTGCGCGCCCGCCGCTGGACCTCCTCACCAACTCCACAGGCATTCCCCGCCAAGACAACTGCTGCCAAAACTCCGGCCATCGGCGCTGGTGGTAGCCCAAGGAAATCGCCGCCGGTTGCCAGGTGTAAAATCGCAGAGTTGGCGGATGTTTGCCCGCTAGATGCTGTTCCAGTAGCCATTGGTCGATCGCCATCTGCACGCTACCAGACGCCGACAACAGTGGAATTAAACGCCATACAGAATTAGCCATCAGTCCCCAGTCCTGAGTTTGCACTCAATAATTCACAGAATGTTTTAAAATTAGTAACAGTTTTTTGGGCCTGTCTTGTCAGTTGGTGCAAGTTTTACCGAGCCGGTGCTTTAGAAATAAATAGAAAAAATAATCGCAGAACCATGAGCAACAGTGTAATTGTCATTAACGACGAAAAATTTGAAACAGAAGTCCTGAAAGCAGAGCAACCAGTGCTTGCCTATTTTTGGGCGAGTTGGTGCGGGCCTTGCAAACTGATCGCGCCTTCGGTAGACTGGGTGGCGGCTAACTACAGCGATCGACTGAAAGTCGTTAAAATGGAAATTGACCCCAATCCTAATACTGTCAAGCAGTATAAAGTAGAAGGAGTTCCAGCTCTCAGGCTGTTTAAAAATGCCGAAGTAGTGCTGTCTCACGAGGGAGCTATTACTAAACAAACTTTGGTCGGTTTGCTCGACGCTCACTTATAAAGTTTGGAAATGATTCGGGAGTTTCCAACTCCCAACTTACAACTATATAAATCGCAAATATTTTTGTAACATCTCTCTTTTCTCCTCGATATTCCTCTCTAACTCTGCGCCCTCTGCGCTCTCTGCGGTTACTAAAAAAAATACAAAGTCAATAAAAATGCCATATAAAAAATAATTTAGCTCAGATAAAAATATTCCTTAAAATTCCACAAAACTATAGAAAATATGCAATTTGCTAAACGTTTAGAACCACTGCAATTTAATGTATTTGCCGATATGGATCGGGCAAAAGCTCAAGCTAGAGCAGCGGGGCAGAATGTGATTGACTTGTCTCTGGGTTCTTCTGATTTGCCGGCGGCGGCTCACATTACAGATGCGATCGCACATTCTCTGTCCGACACCAGCACCCACGGCTATTTGCTATTTAACGGCACAAGAGATTTTCGGGAAGCAGCAGCTATTTGGTACGAGCAAAAATTTGGAATTGCAGTCAATCCAGAAACAGAAGTGCTGCCGTTAATTGGTTCCCAAGAAGGCACGGCGCATATGCCTTTAGCTGTACTCAACCCTGGAGATTTTGCTTTGTTGCTCGATCCGGGCTATCCTTCCCACGCGGGCGGTGTGCATTTGGCTGGTGGTCAAATTTATCCGATGCCGATATTAGCAGAAAATGCGTTTTTGCCGATATTTGAAGATATTCCGGCAGCAGTGCTGGCTGAGTCAAAGATGATGGTTTTGAGCTATCCTCACAATCCTACAACTGCGATCGCCCCGGTTGCTTTTTTTGAAAAAGCTGTGGCTTTTTGTCGAGAACATCGGCTGGTTTTAGTGCACGATTTCCCTTATGTGGATTTGGTGTTTGACGATCGCAATTCTGCAATTGAGGCGACTGGTAACGAGGAAGAATATCGAAAATTGATGGCGCCGTCAATATTTCAGGCCGATCGAGATAAGAGTGTGGCGATCGAGTTTTTTACACTATCCAAATCCTACAGTATGGGAGGTTTTCGAGTCGGATATGCGATCGGCAATTCCGAACTAATTGCAGCGCTGCGACAGGTAAAAGCCGCAGTGGACTTCAACCAATACCGAGGGATTTTGAACGGAGCGATATCCGCATTAACCGGCCCCCAAGATACCGTCAGAACCAGCGTAGAAACCTTCAGAAAACGGCGGGATGCCTTTGTAAACGCGCTACAGGGCATCGGCTGGCAAGTACCCGTACCCCCTGCCACCATGTACGTCTGGGCGAAACTGCCGGAACCTTGGGCGCAAGATTCCGTGAAATTTTGCACTCAGCTAGTACAGAGTACAGGAGTCGCAGCTTCCCCCGGTGCCGGTTTCGGGAAATCAGGAGAAGGCTACGTGCGATTTGCCTTAGTCGAGTCGCCAGCAATTTTGGAAACAGCAGTTAGAAAAATTGCTGAGTTTCTAAATAGAGCTATTTAATCTGTCTCAACTTAACCCGAAACACCCTCGTGATATCGTTTCCGGTTGCATCGGAATAATAAAATCTAGTCAACAGTTAACACTCAACCATTCAGTTTTTCGACCCGCCCGTCAACAGTCAACAGTCAACAGTCAACAATTATTCCAGTTGCACCGGAATTGATATGAGACTTAAGCCCACCAGACTTGAGCTTTGAGGCAGGGGTTAAAACCCCTGCCGGACTGGGGTTTTGACGTTTTTGGGCACATGATGAAGGGCACGGCGTCTAAGTGCTTACCCCTAGCTCAAGATGGATGCAATTGCTAAAATAGTGTGATTTCTACCTAAAGGAATAGATATTTGCACGCAGTATCTGTCACAATTTCTTTTAAGAAATGTTAACGGGAGACATCTTCGGAATTACCAGTTCCGCTCACCCACTCTAAAAATCCTTGAAGTGAATTCTGTCGGGGTAGCGATTGTTCCGTAGCGGCTAGCGCACACCCGAAAAAGACCACACTCCCCAAAATTGCAATCAGCGGAAAAGGCTTGCCCAGCCCAAAGTCCCGCTGAAGGCGAGCTAACGGTCTGCTCTCGCGCCTCAGCATCTTTCCCACCGTCAGTTGTTTGAGACTAAAAGGATCGCGCACAAAATGACCGCTCCAGCTAATTACCATATGAGAATGGCAGTGGGGACAAGTGAATAGTCCACTGACCATCCCGACTGGGCCTACGACGCTGGAACGGTTGCAGATCGGGCAAGTGACAGAATGAGTGTTATAGGTGGGAGCGTTCATAACTGTTTTTCTTGAGTAAAAAAAACTAACAAGTAATTGGGAGCCTGTGTTAACGCCAAAGGTATAGACCTTGAGAGGCACTTTTCCTTAATTCCTAGTTTACCGCTCCGATCGGGTCGATCGGAGCTCACTGCTTCGGAAAACCTTCAAATTGCCAATCTCGCAGCGAGTGCAAGTCGGGAGCACAGGTGAGATTATATTGCAAGGGAGTTACGGTTATTCTGTTGTCGCGAATAGCTTGTACGTCTGTAGGAATATCATGCGGCACCGCCGAATCGGCGATTTCTTCTACATCTTCTAACAATTCCCCAGCCAGCCAATAATAAGTTTTGCCGCGCGGATCGGTGCGCTTTTGAAATATGTCGAAATAGCGGCGAATGCCTTGACGGGCGATCGCAACTCCGGTAATTTCTGCTTGTGAGACTGCCGGTATGTTGACATTCAACAGCATCGGTTTCGCCATTGGCTGTTTTTCCAACTGTGCCAGCAAGGTGACAGCGAAATCCACCGCCGGCCCAAATTCCTGCGAAGTAAAGCTCGCGAGGCTAAAAGCAATGCTGGGAATGCCTTCCATAATTCCTTCCATTGCTGCCGAAACCGTACCCGAACAGATGATATCCGTGCCTAAATTGGGCCCGTGGTTGATACCGGAAAGAACAAAATCCGGCGGTTTGTCAAGTAAAGCCCACAAAGCGAGTTTTACGCAGTCGGCGGGAGTACCCGAACAGGCCCAAGCTTGAACTGCGGGATCAAAAATAGATTCGACAATTTCGGCGCGGATGGGTTGGTGCAAGGTAAGGCCGTGGCCGGTAGCGGAGCGCTCTCTGTCGGGACAAACTACACTCACGTCGTGGCCAGCGGTGGCGAGAGCGTTGGCGAGGCTGCGGATGCCTTGTGCAAAGATGCCGTCGTCGTTGCTAATTAAAAGTTTCATTGAAATTTTTATAGGCCTTATAACAATACTAAACTAGATTCAACTAGGGCGATCGCTCTAACATCGAATTACCTATTACAAATTATCCGTAACTGCCGAAAATCTAAAAGCTAAAATCTAAAATCTAAAATCAACAAGACTGTCGAGCCAAAATTGCGCTAAACTCAACTTGGCCCAAAACTGCCATCAATCTAAAATCTAAAATCTAAAATCTAAAATCAAAATGACTGTCCAGCTAAGCGACATTGAAACTCAACTAGAAACCCTCGGTCAAGAGTCCAAAAGTGCGATCGCCACCGCCAATACCCTCGAACAACTCGAACAGTTGCGCGTCGGCTACCTCGGCAAAAAAGGCCAACTCTCTCAAATTTTAGGCATGATGGGCAAACTGTCGCCAGACCAGCGACCCAAAGTAGGTGCGATCGCCAATACAGTCAAAGAAGCCCTGCAAGCCGATTTAGAAGACAAGCGCGCCGCCCTCCAAACCGCCCAAATCCAAGCCAAATTAGCCTCAGAAACCATTGATGTGACCATGCCGGGGATTTTTCGCCCCCAAGGCCGCGTTCACCCCTTAAACGCCGTCATAGACCGCGCTCTCGATATCTTTGTCGGCCTCGGATACACCGTCGCCAACGGCCCGGAAATGGAAACAGATTATTACAACTTCGAGGCGCTGAACACCCCGCCAGACCACCCAGCGCGGGATATGCAAGATACATTTTACCTACCAGGCGGCGACTTGCTGCGTACTCAGACATCATCAGTGCAAATTCGCTACATGGAACAGCACAAACCGCCGATTCGGATTGTCTCTCCCGGCCGCGTTTACCGCCGCGATACTGTTGATGCTACTCACGCAGCAGTCTTTCACCAAATTGAGCTTTTAGCAATTGGTGAAGGTCTGACATTTACTGACTTGAAAGGCACAATTAAAGAGTTTTTGCGGCAAATGTTCGGGCAAGATTTGCCTATTCGTTTCCGCACAAGTTACTTTCCGTTTACCGAACCTTCTGCCGAAGTTGATTTGCAGTGGAACGGCAAATGGCTGGAAGTTTTGGGCTGCGGAACGGTCGATCCTAACGTTCTTAAAGGAGTCGGTTTAGACCCAGAAAAATATACTGGGTTTGCGGCCGGTTTTGGGGTCGAGCGGTTCGCAATGGTACTTTATGAAATCGACGACATTCGCCGCGTCTATGCTAGCGACTTGCGCTTTTTGAGGCAATTTTAAAGCATGGTTTGGGGTTAGTTCTACAAACCCTCTAGAGATTTTGTTTAAGCTACATCAATTTTGCAGTTTCAAGTAAGTAAGTACAAATAAACATTACTTGGGGAGAGGGCGGGTTCTGCAACGATCGACTCGCCCTTACTGTAGATAAGCCCTAAAGCCGCCCCTACAAGCCCCTGCAAGATATTATTGTTTTTTTGCGCTTACCTACTTATTTATTGTCTACTTGCCAAAAACACCCTTGATGCTGTCAACAGCGCTCTCGACAGCATTCTTGGTATTATCTACAGCTTCCTGAGTCCGAGCTGAATCTTCCGATGCTCTTTTCTCAATTGTGGCCGCATCTTTCTTAGCTTTGCGCTCTACTACACTACCATCCTCCGATGCTCGATCGACTTTAGCAGCATTTGTCTTGGCAGTTTCCTTAACTTTATCTTCTGTATCTCGGATGAAGTTCTTGGCTCGTCCAGCATCTTTGCTGGCTTTTTCTTGAACCACATCGCCCGCATCTGCTGCTGCGATCAAGTTTACAGCAGGAGATGCCATTGCTGCGGTGTTCGAGAAGAACGCACCAGACCACACGAAGGCCATCGCTGACACGCAAAGCACAGTTGCAGCCATCCAGCGCCCGACAGTCGAAAGCCGTTTCGTAAAAGAATTCAGTTTCATACAATACACAATCAGATATGACATTCTATTTCTACTCGATCAGAGCGATCGGCTGAACCGTTCTCTAGAGAGAGGTTATCCGCCGATCAACGGTTAAAAAAACTCCCTCTTTTGATAGATGGAAGCAAGGAATGTCAGTCAATTTTAGATTTTAGATTTTAGATTTTAGATTTTAGATTTGACTCCACAACCGCCATTTGGGAGCTTGAACTTTGGTGAGTCGATAGTAAATTTTAGGTTAAAGATTAAACAATTGATTAAGGAAAGTCAGTCAATTTTAGATTTTAGATTTTAGATTTTAGATTTTAGAGTTGACTCCGCAACCGCCATTTGGAATCTTGAACTTTGGTGAGTGGATTGTAAATTTTAGATTAAAGATTAAACAATTGATATCGATTCCGGTGCAACCGGAATCGATATGAAACAGCCTTGGGGCGGGTGGGTGAAGGTACTTCACTCAGTTGAAATCGGCTGTATTTACGAATAGGTTGTTTCCGAGATTGTGTGTGGGATATCAACATATAATACTTAACAAACAACTAATGACTAATCACAATTTAGTAAAAAAGTCAATACCGTTTCATCAATTCCCTTTAGTTTCAAAGGCTTATATTTAACAATGCGATTTTCCTCAACATAATCTGCCACCGCCGCCGAAATTAGCACCGTGTTTGGTTCCGTCACCTCTTGCAAGCGGGCGGCAATATTCACGCTCGGCCCGATCGCAGTATAATCCGATCGATCAGGGCCGCCAAACATCCCCACCACCGCAGTACCCTGGTGAATTCCGCAGCGAAACCGCACCGGAGGCACGCCATTTTCCCCAACAATTCCCTGCTCCAACCAGCCGTTGTTAAGCTCCTTCAGAGCTCGCAGCATTTGTCCCGCAGCAGCCACAGCGCGGCGTACTTGCTCATTAGGCGTGAGTTCCTCCGGCGCGCCAAAGAAAGCCATTACCGCATCTCCAACAAACTTGTCCACCGTACCGCCGCTGTCAAAAATAGCCTTAGTCATTGCCGCCAAATATTCATTCAACAGCTCAGCTACCCGGCGCGAGCGCAGCGTATTTGCCATTTGAGTAAAACCGACAATATCGCTAAACAAAATAGTAATCAATCGCGGTTCCGGGCGCAAATCCAAGGCCAAATCTCCAGCCGCTGCGGCTTTCACCATCGCCGGCGGCAAAAATCGGCGCAGCACCGACTCAGTTAAATAACTGTTCAACTGCTGCACTCGGCGCTCGTTTTGTTTGAGGGCGATCAAATTCCGCACTTCCGCCAACAATTCTCGATCATTAAAAGGCTTAGACAAATAAGCATCGGCACCCCGTTCTACTCCTTCAATTCGAGTATCTTCGTCGGCTTTAGCAGTCAGCAAAATTGCCGGAGTTCCCTGCAATTCCTCATCCTCTCGAATCATGCGAATCAAATCCAAGCCCGAAATCAAAGGCATCATCAAATCCGTTATAATTAAATTAGGGCGACGTTTTTTCGCCACTGCAAATCCTTCTTTTCCGTTGCGGGCCAGCAAAACTGCAAAGCCGGAATCTCGGAGAATTGCCGACACATAAAAGCGCAAATCTGGATTGTCGTCAACCACCAAAACCGTTCCCACTGCTGTTTCTGATTTGATTGGTTGGAGCGCCTCAAAGTTATGATTTTCAGCCTCATTTTCCGATAAATCCGCTTCCACATCTGCCAGTTCCACCGCAGCTTTCGATGAGTGAAACTCCGCAGGTATTTCTAGTACCTGTTCCGGGGGCAAGTGAGTCGAACCAAAGTGCAGCCAAACGGTAAAAGTAGTACCTTCTCCGTAAACTGACTCAACTGAAACTTGACCGCCGTGGAGTTCGACTAATTCTTTGACAAGTGCCAAACCTAAACCGCTGCCTTCATAGGAACGGCTAGCTGAACCTTCTGCTTGGTGAAACCGCTCGAATAAATAGGGAATTTGTTCGGTGCGAATGCCGATCCCCGTGTCTTTTACTTGCAACAAGCAGTGAGCGCCGGCAGATTCAACTTTCAGGGTGATAGTTCCGCCTTCTGGGGTGAATTTAACAGCATTTGATAGCAGGTTGTAAATAACTTTGTCAAATCTTTCCAGATCCAAATAAAGTAAAGGACATTCTTGCAGTTGGGTAATTAAGTGCAGTCCTTTTTTCTCGCAGTAGGCGCGGAACGACTCTGCGGTAGAGTAACAGAAACCGACCAAATCGCAGGGGCGGAAACTCGGCTGCATCCGTCCGGCATCGAGCCGCTGCAAGTCCAGCAGTTGATTTACCAAGCGCAGGAGGCGGCGGGAATTACGCAAAGCGATTACGGCTTGTTCGTAGGGTAAGTCTTCTTTACGCCTGCAAGCTGATTCCAGAGGGCCGATAGTTAAAGTTAGAGGCGTGCGGAACTCGTGGGAGATATTTTGGAAAAATTCGGTTTTGAGCCGATCGGCTTCCAGAAGCCGTTCTGCCTGCTGTCTGGTAGTCTGGTAGAGGCGCGACTGCTGCACGGCCAGAGCAGCTTGAGTTGCGACTATTTGAGCCAGATCAATGTCTGAGATGTTCCAGCGGCGGATGCTGCGATTTTGGCGCAGGGAAATGCTGCCGATGATTTTGCCTTCTGAGAGTAAGGGAACGACTAACAGGGCGCGGGCTGGCGATCGAACTTGCAGTTCTGTAACATTTAACTCGGGGTGTTCGTCGAGATCTTCGATCGCCACCGGCTCTTTTGATACCATAACTTGCAGCAACACCGGATTGCCCCGAATCGGCACCAAAGACTGTGGCAAAGAAGGATGGGCAAAAACCCAGGCGCGAGTGTTAGCAGCATCGTCCGAAGCCGTCTCGTAGCCCAGAGAGTTCGCAACTACCTCTGGATTGTCAATAAAACCCTGTTCTACAGCCACGGTATCCCTCTCTGTGTCGTATAGCCCCACGCATTGGACGTATTCATCGTCTTCTGTCCACAGAGATAGGGCGCAGCCGTCAACTTGCAAAGCTTGGCCGAGTTGTTGAGTAATGGCTGCAAAAATATTTTGGGGATCGAGACTCGATCGAATTGCCGTAGTAATAGTATTGACTAAGGCCTCGCGCTTAGCCAGCGCCCGCACCTGTTCATAAGCCCGGGCTTGAGAAAGCGCCAAAGCCGCTTGGTCTGCCACCGTAATTACCAACTGTACCTCGTGGTCTTGCCACTGGCGCGGTTCCTCAAACTGGTGCAGCGCCAAGACTGCCATCAGTTCCACTTTGTAAAACAGCGGTACGATCAAGCTCGATCGAATATTTGCAGCTTCGTAAGCCTGCTGTCGTTGCTGATTATCCCAGTTTAAAACTCGATCGTCAGTTTGGGCATCTTGAATCACCTCCACATCCAGAGTTTCCCAAACCAAATCCGGCAGTAAATCGGGAGAGAGTTCGGCAGCAGAAGCATCTCCTGGTATCGATTCCTCATCGCCCCGCAGCTCTTTAGTTTCTGCCTTCTGGTAAACGAACCACTCATCGGCCACCCGGCCGTCTTGGAACGGGCGCAGCAGACAGCAACTCACCTCAAACATCTGCCCGACAGTTTCCACAATTCTTTGCAGCATTTGCTGGTAATTGGGAGCCGATCGGATAGTATTGGTAACGGCATAAAGCAGCGATTCTTGGCTCAAAGCACGGCGCAGTTCATTGGTGCGCGTTTTCAGAAGATTGTGAGTCTCAACAGCTTGACTGACAAGATTTATCAGCTCTTGAGCATCCCAAGGCTTGGTAACGTATTTGAATACTTTGCCAGCGTTAATAGCTTCAACTAAATCTTCAACATCCGTATAGCCAGTTAAAATAATTCGGATCACGTCGGGGTATTGAGCCGCCGTCAGGCTTAGAAACTCCGTACCGCTCATTTTTGGCATTCGCTGGTCGGAGATAATCACTGCTACTTCTCCTTCTTTTGCCAAAATTTCGAGAGCAGCGGGGCCAGATTCGGCTCTGAGCACTTTGTAGTCTCGATGGAAGGTGCGGTAAAGCAAGTCGAGGTTATCTGGCTCGTCATCGACGATCAGAATTTTTAGCTTAGGATTTTCTTGGGAATTCATGCACCGTTCTCCTGTGCCCCGGGGCTGTTCAATTTAATAAGTCTGATTAAAGGAAGAATTTGCCGATTTAAATTGCTGAAGTCATACCATTTTCGATTTTCAATTTTCAATTTTCGATTACGAATGACTGATGACATAAGGGTTGGGAGTTTGCTTAGAGTGCCATTATTTTGGGAAAAGGATATCACAATAATTCGTGGATATGAAGTTGTTGTGAGTAGGCCGAGGCAAGCATCAACCTTTATTTTTGATGTCTGGGTTTTCAATTCGGAATTCTTCTGAGCCACAGTTACCTGTCGTGCACCCCAATTTTATTATTTAATGATATTCACATAAACTCGTCTCCCGATAATTTTCTTTCACCCCTTACCTTTATGCAGCAGGAGATCAAACACAAATCTGGCAATTTTAACTGCCGTCTGGATATCTCAGAATACATAGGAATAACCGTCCTGATTGTGAGTTGATTTGCCAAAATTATGTTTGATCCAGGCTCCTGGGACTGTTTTATTTGGTATGTGAAAGCTGCTCGCAGAAAGATATAATAGACAACCAACTTCTTCGCCTGTGTTTTTTTCCCACAAATAACAGCAACTTTAACAGTCAGCCAAGGATAGCGACCACAATCCGGCGCCGAGCCCCTGACTGATATTCGGGGTGGCCCACAGACCACACAGGTGTCTGTGGGAGTGACGCAATTGCTGTACCATTTTAGTTAGACTTCCACTTTTTTCCCCGAGCTCGGCATTTTTTGTGCGTTCAGCAGACCAACGCCCAAGCCAATTACTGCGCCGAAACACCGCAAGCTCGAGCATCCATCTGTTAATCTTAGCTAGGGATGTACTCTGTGGAAACCGGTCAGTCGATTTTAGATTTTAGATTTTAGATTTTAGATTTACTCCACAGATGAATCGCGGAGCTTGAACTAGGGTCTAAAATTTTGATCTCTCCACGTGGAGTGTTGGTGGCTTGTATCGGTTTTTGGGTAGGGTCAATCAGCTCGATCGAGGTTTTGAAGGTCTCGCGCGCAGCAGAGTATCGAACCGACGGGGAAAACCCCAGCAGACAGTTTCCAGGCATCCAAATTTAAATTGGAGGTGGGAAAAGTACCCCCTAGCTCAACAGGTAAGGCCGGTTCGATGGGGGATGGGCGATGGATAGCCCAGAACTGCTGAAAGCTGGGTTGCCAGGCCCGGAGGCGGCGGGGAACATCCGACGCGCGATCGTGCCCGGTGTTAGTATGGTCAGCCGTTGAGTTTTTCAACTACCGCTTGACGGATAAATTATATTCGATCGGGTATTTCCGTAAGCAGAGAGCGGTAGGATTCCGGGAACCTGACGTTAAAACCTTTGTGATTGTTTTTAATACCTTGCCCGCTAAGCTGTCGCGCATTTAATTTGTAAGCTACTGTTTACTTAAACTCTTATGATGCCGGCCGAAAACCAGGGATCAAGCTTCCATTTAAAGGCTAAATAGCTTATCCACAAATTTAGTATTAGGGGATGAGTTTTATTTTTTTCCTAACTAGAGTATTAAATGCTAAAAATATTCCATTTACCTCAAATACTACTTAAAGTCAAGGAGCAAAAAATGTAATTTAATGTGGCTAATAAACTATGCCTATAAGTTACGTTATAACATCAGTATAACATCAGTGAATTTTCTAAGAGGGTAGCTTAGAAACCCGCGTAAAAAAATTAATATAGTGGCCTGGCATTGTGAATCCTTCATTTTTTTCCTCACCATCTCACCAACAACAAACTCCCGGACTTTCTGGTTTTTCGATTCGGGTCGCTGCGCCCAACGACTTAACGCAGCTAGCTGATATTTTAGCCATGAGCTTTCACTCCCGTGAGGGGTTTGTAGAATGGGTGTATCCAGTGTTGCGTTTGGGCATTTACGAAGATTTAAAAAATCGACTGCGTTCTAAGGCAGAACATTACATTTGTCTAGTTGCTGAGCTAGTCTCGCGCGAGGAGGGAACGCAGAATTATCGATCGCACCGAGCTCAGCGCATTGCAGGAACAGTAGAAATGGCTTTGCGTTCTCGCTTTCCTTGGCAAATCCCTAGTTCTGACTATCCTTATTTGTCGAATTTAGCCGTTCACCCGGAGTACCGGCGGCAAGGGGTTGCTCAACAATTGCTCAGCAACTGCGAGGAGACAGCCAGAGAATGGGGATTTTCTGAGATTTACCTCCACGTTCTGGAAAATAATCACCCGGCGCGACAGTTGTACTATCAGGCCGGCTATCGCTTGCAACAGGTGGATTGGAATTGGACTGGTTGGCTGTTCGGCCAGCCGCGCCGGCTGTTTTTACGTAAGCAGATTTCGCTATCCTAAGCTAAGTATTGGAATTGATTATGGGGAATTGGGGCTTCGCCAATAAAAAGGAAAAAATAGCTATCCGTGTATCTCTTCTTTCCTTCTATTGTGAATCAATGGAATGGGAATGGGGAATTAGTGATAAATCTTAGTTGGCTCTTAAGCCCGATCGCAAAACACAATAAAATTAGTGGCTAGTAAAAACTTGAGCTACCAACCCTTGTGTACCTGGGAACACCTGAAAAACCCTACAAAGTTCTATCAACTCCGGTAGCCTCGTCGGGCGTAAAAACCAGTCAATAATCCAGGGCTATTTCATTCTAAACAGCTTCTTCAAAACGTCTAGACCATAGCCCGCGAGCCGTTGTGCCTGTGCCATAT